>JAKCBU010000116.1 GCA_021839095.1 Pseudomonadota bacterium
ATTGAGCGCGCATGTCTGGGTCCATGCGCGCACCCGGGAAACCGTCTGGATAGAGGAGATCATCGACCTGATCGAGGCCGAGGCCTCCTGTCAGCTCTACGGACTGCTGAAGCGACCCGATGAAAAATATGTCACCGAATATGCCTATGATCACCCCAAGTTTGTCGAAGACATGGTGCGGGATGTCGCCCTGCGCTTACAGGACGATCAACGGGTGACCTGGTTCTCGGTTTCCTCGGAAAACTTCGAGTCGATTCACAATCATTCGGCTTACGCCATGATTGAAATGGAAAAATAACCTATGGCGGGCAGCAGTATCGGCGAGTGTTTTCGGGTCAGCACCTTTGGTGAGAGCCACGGGGCGGCCATCGGCTGCATTGTCGATGGCTGCCCTCCCGGATTGACCCTGGACGCTACGGATATCCAGGGTGAATTGGATCGTCGCCGTCCTGGTCAGTCGCGCCATACCACCCAACGCCGGGAAGCGGACCAGGTGGAGATTTTGTCCGGGGTCTTCGAGGGGCTCACCACCGGCACCCCCATCGGGCTCCTGATCCGCAACACCGACCAACGCTCCAAGGACTACGATAAAATCAAAGATCTGTTTCGTCCTGGCCATGCCGACTATACCTACCTGCAAAAGTACGGCATCCGCGACTATCGGGGGGGAGGGCGATCTTCGGCACGGGAAACGGCGACGCGGGTCGCCGCCGGGGCGATCGCCCGCAAGTATTTGCGCGAGCGTGTCGGCGTGAATATACAAGCCTGGATGGCGCAAATGGGAGATATCCGGGCCGATGATTTTGACGCGGCGGAAATCGCGCGCAATGATTTCTTTTGTCCCGATGCCTTGGCCGCCACTCGCATGGCTGAATTTCTGGACACCTTGCGCAAGGAGGGGGACTCCATCGGGGCGCGGGTGGACGCGCGGGTGACCGGGATGCCCGTCGGTCTCGGCGAACCGGTCTTTGATCGCCTGGAGGCGGATATCGCCAAAGCGCTGATGGGCATCAATGCGGTAAAGGCGGTAGCCGTGGGTGATGGTTTCGCGGTGGTGCAACAGCGCGGCAGCCAGCATGGGGATAGTCTGGCCCCACAAGGTTTTCTCAGCAATCACGCGGGCGGCGTGCTCGGAGGTATCTCTTCGGGACAGGATTTGATCTTGTCCGTGGCGATCAAACCCACCTCCAGCATCCGCATCCCCCGGTGGACCATCGATGTGCATGGCCGGCCCGTCGAAGTGGTGACCACAGGCCGCCATGATCCTTGCGTCGGCATCCGGGCGGTCCCTATTGTCGAGGCCATGCTGGCCTTGGTGCTCATGGACCACTGGATGCGTCAGCGTGCCCAGAACGCCGATGCGCAGGCGCCTTTGACTCCCATCCCCGCCTAGGGCATGCGGGCAGACCGGGAAGGAGGATGGCTTGCCGCCTTCTATTTCCTGTACTTTTGCGCCCTGGGGGCCTTCATGCCCTACTGGGGTCCCTGGTTGCACGCCCAGGGACAAGGGCCTTTGGCTATCGGCGTCCTCACCGCGGCGACGCAGTTCAGCAAGGTGCTGGCGCCCAATCTTTGGGGCTGGTTGGCCCATTTTTGGGGCAGCCGCCGGATCGTCCCGTGGGCGGCGCTGATCACCGCGGCGAGTTTTTTCGCCTTGTGTTTGGCCCGTGGACATTTCCCGATGCTTTTGCTGGTCACTTTGACCTTTTCCTTCTTTTGGGCGGCAACCCTGCCCCTGGTGGACGCGACCACCATGGATTGGGCACAGCACCGGGGCGCCGCCTATGGACGCATCCGGCTCTGGGGTTCCCTGGGCTTTATCGCGCTATCGCTGGGCATGGGCTGGTTGATCGCTCACTGGGGAATGACCGCCTTTTTGCCCGGAATTCTTGGCTTCCTGATGGCCACCTGGTGGGTGAGTCGCTATTTGCCCTATGAAGGAGGGGGATCACCCATCCTCCACGCGGAGCGTCCCCGCCTTAGCGGCGCACTCCGTGAACGCCATCTCTGGTTCTTCCTGCTGGCGGGTGTGTTGGAACAGGCCAGTCACGGCGCCTACTACGCTTTCTATTCCATTTACGCGGAGCAACACGGCCTGGATAGCGTCACCGTCGGGATGCTCTGGGGTTTCGCCGTGCTTTGTGAGGTAGCGTTCTTCTGGGTCGGTGATCGCTTCATCCATCACTGGGGCGTACCCTGGGTCTTGGGCGGCGCCTTTCTCTTGACGGCGCTGCGCTGGGGCGTGATTGCCTGGTGGCCGGGACTGGTGTGGATCATTCTCGTGCAGACTCTGCACGCGGCCAGTTATGCCGCCTTTCATCTGGCGGCGGTGCATTGGGTGTCCGCGCGTTTTCCCTCCGCCCTGCGCGCGCGGGGTATGGCCCTCTATGCCAGTACGGTTTACGGCCTCGGCGGCGGCATTGGCGCTCTGGGGGCGGGTTGGTCCTGGGCCCACTGGGGAGGATCGGGTACTTTTACCGCCGCCGCGTTCCTCGCCCTTTCGGGTGTATTTTTCCTGATCTGGGCGTTAAGACCCCGCAGCGCCCTTGAAAAAAAGGTCAGCTGATCCCATTTCTCCGGCAACACCACCTGCGGAGTTCCATCATGCGTGCCGACAAACTCACCACCAAGTTTCAACAAGCCTTTCAAGAAGCGCAAAGTCTCGCGCTGTCCCAAGATCATCAACAGATGGAACCCGTCCATCTGCTCATCGCCTTTCTCGATCAGGAGGGCGGCATCGCCCGGCCGCTTCTGTCCAAGGCCGGGGTACAGGTGGATGCCCTTCGCAATCAATTGAGCCGCGCGCTGGAGTCCATGCCCCAGGTGCAGGGCCATCCGGGCGAAGTGCAGGTGGGCCGCGACCTGACCAATATGCTCAACCTGGCCGACAAGCTCAGCCAGAAGCGCGGCGATAGCTATATTTCCACCGAACACTTCCTGTTGGCGCTGATCGACGATAAGAGTGAAGCGGGGCGCCTGTTGAAAGCGGCGGGTGCGACCGCAAAAGATCTGGAACAAGCGGTCCACGACCTGCACGGTGGAGAAAAAATCCAGGACGCCAATGCGGAAGAACAACGTCAGGCGCTGGAAAAATACACCATCGATTACACCGAACGCGCCAGTCAGGGCAAGCTGGACCCGGTCATTGGCCGGGATGACGAAATCCGTCGGACTATCCAGGTATTGCTGCGACGCGGTAAGAATAATCCCGTATTGATTGGTGAACCCGGTGTCGGTAAGACCGCTATCGTGGAAGGCCTGGCCTTGCGCATCATCAATGGCGAAGTGCCGGAATCCCTGCGCGACAGGCGTTTACTGGGTCTGGATCTGGGCGCGCTGATTGCGGGCGCAAAATTCCGGGGCGAGTTCGAGGAACGTCTGAAGTCTTTGCTCAACGATCTGGAGAAGAGTGAAGGAAAGATCATTCTTTTTATTGATGAAATTCATACATTGGTGGGGGCCGGCAAGGCCGAGGGTTCCATGGATGCGGGCAATATGCTGAAACCCGCCCTGGCGCGTGGCGAGCTGCATTGCATCGGCGCAACCACCTTGGACGAGTATCGCAAATATATTGAAAAGGATGCCGCTTTGGAGCGGCGTTTCCAACGGGTGTTGGTGGATGAGCCCAGCGTGGAAGACAGCATCGCCATCTTGCGCGGTCTGAAAGAGCGCTATGAAGCCCATCACGGCGTGCGTATCACCGATCCGGCACTGGTCGCCGCGGCACAGCTCTCTCACCGTTATATCACCGACCGCAATCTGCCCGACAAAGCGATCGATCTGGTGGATGAGGCCGCTTCCCGGGTCAAGATGGAAATTGATTCCAAACCTCAGGAACTCGATGAACTGGAACGCCGCATCATCCAGCTCAACATCGAGCGCGTGGCGTTGGAGAAGGAAAAAGACGAAGCCAGTCGCAAACGGCTGGACCTTTTACAGACTCAAATCCGTGAATTGGATCGTAAATATCAAGAGTTGGAAGAGGTTTGGAAAGGTGAAAAGATGGCCATCGAGGGCACTTCACAAATTCAAAAAGAACTGGATCGAAAGCGGGTGGAATTGGATACGGCGCGTCGCGCCAACGACCTGGAACACATGGCGGAGCTACAATACAGTTCCATTCCCGCTCTGGAAGCGCAGTTGCATGCCGCGGAAGTCCGTGCGCAATCCGGAGGCGCTGGTACTAGGCCCACCCTGTTGCGCACCGAGGTGGGCGAGGAAGAGATCGCCGAGGTGGTAGCCCGTTGGACCGGGATCCCTGTCTCCAAAATGTTGGAGGGCGAGAAGGAAAAACTCCTGAAGATGGAAGAACGCTTGCAAGCGCGGGTAGTGGGACAGGACGAAGCCGTCACCGCTGTGGCCAATGCGATTCGCCGCTCCCGGGCAGGGTTGTCCGATCCCAAACGCCCCAACGGCTCCTTTCTCTTTCTGGGTCCCACGGGCGTGGGTAAGACCGAGCTTACCAAGGCGCTGGCCGAATTCCTCTTCGATAGTGAAGATCATCTGGTGCGCATCGACATGAGCGAATTTATGGAAAAACATTCGGTGGCGCGTCTTATCGGCGCCCCTCCGGGGTATGTGGGATACGAAGAGGGCGGTTACCTCACCGAAGCGGTGCGGCGTAAACCATATTCCGTGGTATTGCTGGATGAGGTGGAAAAAGCGCACGCGGAAGTCTTCAACATCCTCCTGCAAGTGCTGGATGATGGCCGTCTCACCGATGGACAGGGACGCACGGTGGATTTTCGCAATACGGTGATCGTGATGACTTCCAATCTTGGTTCCGACCGCATTCAAGAGTTCAACCGGAAGGGGGATTATGACGGTATGCGTGCCGCGGTGATGGCGGTGGTGCAGGATCATTTCCGCCCGGAATTCCTCAACCGCATCGATGAGTTGGTTATCTTCCATCCCCTGAGCGCGGTACAGCTCCGTGAGATCACCGCGATTCAAATGGGTTTCCTGCGGGCACGACTGCGCGAGCGGGACATGGATCTGGTGCTCAGCGATGGCGCGCTGGATCGTCTGGCCGAAGTGGGCTATGACCCGACTTATGGGGCACGTCCCTTGAAGCGGGTGATTCAGCGGGAAATCGAAAACCCCCTGGCGCAGAAACTGTTGCGGGGTGATTTTGGACCAGGGGAAGTCATTGAAGTCCTGCTGGAAGGGGAACGCTTCACTTTTGCCGGGCGACGCCTGCATTGAGTAACGGAACAACGGCCGCTTGATCGACGACCTCGGCGTAGAACGCGGATAATTTCT
>JAKCBU010000117.1 GCA_021839095.1 Pseudomonadota bacterium
CGGTGTAGTGGTGGCCGAGACGCGCCAGATAGTTGCGTATCGCCGCCGGCAAATAGCCGTGATGCTGCAAATCGCGCAAACTGATGGCCCCATACCGCTTGGACAAGGGTTGACCGTCCGCCCCCAGCAACAGGGGTAGATGGCCATAGGCCGGGACGGGTAAATCCAGCGCTTGCAACACCAGGATTTGCCGGGGCGTGTTGCTGAGGTGATCTTCCCCGCGCAGTACCAGGTTCACCTCCATGAGCGCATCGTCCACCGCATTGGCGAAGAAAAACGCCGGACTGCCATCACTGCGGCGGATGACAAAATCCCCCAGGTCGGCCAGCGCATAGTGGCGCTCACCCCAGACCAGATCCGGCACCACCACGGTGCCGTGATCGGGCACCCGGAAGCGCAGTGTGGGCCGGAGTCCCGCGGCCTCTCGCTGCGCCCGCGCCCCGGCATCGAGATGCCGGCAACGCCCGCTGTACCGCGGTGGTTTTCCGGCGCCACGCTGCACGGCGCGCTCCGCCGCGAGTTCATCGGCGCTGCAGTAGCAGGGATAGGCCCGCCCGGCGGTCTGCAAGCGGGCGAAGTAGTCGCCATAAATGGATTGGCGCTCCATCTGCCGGTACGGGCCATGTCCACCTCCATGATCCGGTCCCTCATCCCAGTCGAGTCCGAGCCAGCGCAGGTCTTCCAGCAGGGCGCGTTCATAGAGCGCGGTGGAACGCTCCTGATCCGTATCTTCCAGGCGGAGTACGAAACACCCCTGCGTACCGCGCGCTGCCAGCCAGGCGAAAAGCGCCGTGCGGGCATTGCCAAGATGCAGGAAACCGGTGGGGCTAGGCGCAAAGCGACTCTTGAGATTCATGGTGCTATAATATTGCGCCATCGGCCCCATCGCAATGTAACGACCCGGAAGGGGGTATTTCGCAAAGCGCAAATTACGGGTGCCCTTTGCGAAACACTCTTGACACGGAAAAGCATCGTATGGCCCAAGCTCACGTTCCGCGCGCGCGCTCCAAACAACCCCAGCGCCCCCGGCGTCCCCATTATGGGCGCTGGATTCTTCTGATTTTGCTGTTGATCCTGATCAATATCGGGATCGGTGCCGGCATTTACGTCTACCGGATCTGGCAGACCTTACCGCCCGTCCATGAACTCAAGGAATGGCACCCTGATGAGCCTCTGCGCATCTACGCCGCCAACGGCGCCCTACTCCAGGAAGTCGGCCCGCAAATGCGCTACGCGCTGCCCATCGACCAGATCCCGGTCCAGTTGCAGGATGCCTTCATCGCCGCCGAGAATTCGCGCTTCTACAGCGACAATTTCCTCTACTACCCGGTCAGCTTTCCGGGCATCCTGCGGGCGGCCGTGGTGGACCTCATTCATATGGCCCCCGTGCAGGGGGCCAGTACGATCCCTGAGCAGGTAGCGCGCAACTTCTATCTGACCCCGCAGAAGACCATTTCCCGCAAGGTCGCGGAAATCCTCCTGGCCTACAAGTTGGCAGGTCATTTCACCCATACGCAGATCCTGGAGTTGTACCTGAACAAAATCTATCTTGGACAAGGGGCCTATGGGGTGCAGGCGGCGGCCCGTACCTATTACGGAAAAAATGTCGATCAGCTTACCTTGGGCGAAATGGCAACCATCGCCGGGCTGCCGCCGGCGCCCTCCTTCCTGAACCCGGTAGTCAATCCGGGGCTCGCCAAAAAACGGCGGGCCTACGTCCTCAGTCGTATGGAAAAGCGCGGTTATATTTCTGCGGACGAAGAGGCCAAGGCCAATGCGGAACCGATTCTCTCGCGATACCACGCGGCGGCCACCAACAGCGCACCCTATGTGACCAACTGGGTAGCCAACTGGTTGAGCCAGCAATTCGGCAGCGATTTCACCTACCGCTCCGGACTCAAGGTCTACACCACCATCCTGCCACGGAACCAACAGGCTGCGGATGAAGCCGTATCCATAGGATTGGAGAACTACTCCATGGGCCTCACCAGCATGGTCTCCAAAAGTTACCGGGGACCCATCGCGCAACTCACCGGAAGCGCGTTGCAGGCGGCACTCGCGGGCAAGCGGCCCGACGTGCTCCCCCCCCATGATCCCGCCAATCTCAAGTGGGGCGTGGTCATCCGTGCGAACGCCAAAAACGCCACCGTTTCGCTGGAGGGCCAGCAGAATGTCACCCTGACCTTGCCGGACGTGCGTTGGGCGCGTCCCCGCGTAGGGGCCCCCGAACCGCGTACTGTGGATGCGGTGCTGCACGGTGGTGATCTGATCTGGCTACGCCCTTACGTGCATGCGGTCACGGCGGGCGCGGGCCATGAGTGGGGGACCAACGTCTGGTCCTCCGCGGGCAAGAACGCGGGTTGGCAGCTCACACAAATTCCCCGCGTGCAGGGAGCCCTGGTCAGCCTGGACAGTCACACCGGAGCCATTCACGCACTGGTCGGCGGCTTCAGCTATGAACTGAGTCATTTCGATCGCGCCGTGTTTGCCTACCGGCAACCCGGTTCGGGATTTAAACCCTTTGTCTATGCGGCGGCCATGGATGCCCCGGCGCTGCTCGCCTCAGGTAAAAGCACCTACATGACCCCGCAAACCCCGATTCCGGATACGCCCCTATCCATCACTCTGCCCACCGGACAGGTCTATACCCCGACCAACTACAGCAACCAGTTTTCCAACACACCGATCCCGGTGTGGTCGAATCTGGCTTACTCCCACAACGTGCCGAGCGTGCGCATCCTCATGGATATCGGCATTCCGTATGCGGCGCAGTATGTGCAGCGTTTTGGCTTTCCAGCCTCCCAGATACCGCAAGTGCCTTCCATGGTCCTCGGCGCCGGGGACTATACGCCCCTGCAACTGGCCCGCGCGTACGCGGTCTTCTCCAGCGGCGGCTTTTTGCCCAAGCCCTATCTGATCACCAAAATCATCAACAGCCGCGGGACACAGATCTCACTGATGAACTGTCCGCTGGGCTATGCGCCGCCTCCGCAACAAACCGTCGTTCCGCCGGGCGTCGCTTATCTGTTGACCGAAATGATGCAGCAGGTGGTCAAGATCGGCACCGGGGTGGCGGCACAAAGCCTCGGACGCAATGACATCGCGGGCAAGACAGGCACGACCAATCATGAAAACAATGCCTGGTTCAATGGGTTCAGTCCACACATCACCACCAGCGTGTGGGTGGGTTATGACGACAACCGGACCATGGGCCGCTGGGCCGCTGGTGCACGGGAGGCACTGCCCATCTGGATTCATTACATGCGAACGGCCATGGCCGGCAGTCCAGCCACCGGCTTCTTCCGCCCCCCTTCCGTGACCGGACCTACCATCAGTGGTGGCAGCAATGTCATCGGAGTCAGCGATTATCTGGCTGGATACCCCCCCGTGACCGCGCCGACGGCTTCCACCGAAAGCGGTGCCGGGGAGAGTCTTGGCGATACACTGATCAACACTATCAAGAGCCTGTTCTGAGAAAACACGGATTCGTGACCCGTATAACACTTTACCGGGCCCGTTGCCCGTGATGACCATTGTGAGGGGATGGTTACCGCGTAATACAGAAAACATCATAAGCTCGTGCTGGAGGGATCGTGCGGGGCGATACACCGGGAATACCGAAAAATTCTCATTGAAGGATGCGCGCGTTGGATATTACCGATCATGGCATGCTGGAAAAGCTACCGGTAAGCGTGGTCATTTCTGTGACCGACCAGATCATTTATGCCAATCCGGCGGCGCTCGATTTACTGGAAGCTTCATCACCCGCGGATCTGGTCGGCCATTCCATCCACGAATTCATCTATCCCCTCGATCAACAGCGCATACTGGCCCGCGTTCGGCGCGCCGAACGCGGGCAGGTAACCAATCCGCCCACGGAATTTCGGGTCTACACCTGCACACATCGCCTGCTGGTGGTGGCGATGATGAGCAGCAGCTTTCCGGTCGAAGATAAGATCGGACTGATCGCGACCTTCATGGACATGACTGAACGCAGCGCTATGGAAACACGTCTGCGAGAAAGTGATGAGCAATTTCGGCGTATGATGAATACGATGCAGGATGTCTTTTATCGCACCGATGCGGAAGGTATTACGCGTTATGTCTGCCCTTCCGTGATCAATATCTTGGGTTACAGCGCTGAAGAAATTATCGGTCTGCCCGCCGCGGCCTTTTATCCCAATGTCGAGGATCGTGACATGCTGGTCGCCGCGATAAAGAATCAAGGATATGTCCGTGACTTTCCCGGCCAAATGCAACGTAAGGACGGAAAGATCATAGATATTTCCATCAGCAGTACCGTCCTATATGACGAGGAAGGCAATTATGCCGGTGTCGAAGGGATATGGCGAGACATCACCTCACGCCGGGATTTGGAGCGTGAACTGGAGCGACGTGCCACCTCCGACGAGCTGACAGGCATTGCCAACCGACGCAGCATCCTGGAAGATCTGGAACAAAGTCTTGCCCGTTTTCAACGACATCATCAGCATTTGACTATTTTTATTTTGGATCTCGACCACTTCAAAAAGATCAATGACGAATTCGGACATCTTTCTGGTGACAAAGTGCTCAAAAAATTTTGTGAGATCGTCACCGCTCAATTACGTGCCGTAGACCGCCTGGGTAGACTCGGCGGCGAAGAATTCCTCCTCATACTCAATGATACCCATCGGGATATGGCCCAGGAAATAGCGATGCGGATTCTTACGACAGTGCGTGAACATCTGTTCCACATTGATCCATTTGATCCTGTACGAATTTCAGTGAGTATCGGAGCCATAGTGGCATATCCCGATGACCGTCAGGTATCGCAACTGCTGGAACGCGCGGACAAAGCGCTGTACTGTGCCAAAGCGCATGGCCGAGACAGAATCCAATGGTGGGCACAAGATCCATCGGCGATGATCCCCGGTCAAGCATAGACAAAGCCACCCATCGAACCCCCTGTTGAATTCCTCTCATTTTATACTACCCTCTAGGTTCAAGTGCGGCCACCGCCTCGGGAGTAATCATGAAACAGGTCGGCAAGGCACCCAGTGCCATCTGGCGTCACCCCGTCTGGTCCACCGCGCGGAAATCCTGCGTCGGCACGGCGCTTGGGAGCGGAAAGCTCTGGTTCACCATTGGCGGCGGCATTGTCACCGAAGTTTTTTATCCGCGCATCGACATCCCGCAGATTCGCGACCTCGGCTTTATCGTCGCCGATGATCAGGGCTTCT
>JAKCBU010000118.1 GCA_021839095.1 Pseudomonadota bacterium
ACGGGGGACATTGTCCAGGGTGAGGGTGCGGCTGATCGCCCGGATGCCGAGGCGCTCAGCCGAACGCGCGTCTAACCCGACGGTGGCCACCTGCGGATCGGTAAAGACCACCGCGGGCATGGTCTGTAAATCGAGCACGGCGTCGCCACCCATCATGTTGATGGCGGCCCGGGTACCGCCGGCGGCAGCGACATAGACGAACTGCGGAAGGGTCGTGCAATCTCCAGCGGCAAAGATGTGAGACACACTGGTTTGCATGTGATCGTCGACCACAATGGCACCAGAATCGGCCGTAATCACCCCAATGGTCTCGAGACCAAGCTGGTCGGTGTTGGGTGTGCGTCCCGTAGCTACCAGCAATCGATCGCCGCGTAAGGTTTCGGTAGCAGTTTCCACCAGGAACGTATCGCGCTCGTAGCGGACCGATTTGGGGGTCGTGTGCAGCAGGACACGGATGCCCTCGGCCTCGAAAGCTGCCTTGAGCCCTTCACCGAGCGCTGGGTCCTCCCGCGACAGGAGTGTACTGCGTGCCAGTACCGTCACCTGCGCACCGAGTCGCCGAAAGGCTTGAGCCATTTCCACCGCGACCACCGATCCACCCAAGACGATCAGGTGTTGGGGAAGTTCGGTGGCGACCAAAGCTTCGGTGGACGTCCAGTAGGGCGTCTGGGCGATGCCCGGAATCCCCGGTACATGGGGACGCGCACCGACGGCGATAAGAAAACGATCCCCTTGAACCGTCTGCTCTGTGCCATCTGCGGATTGAACGGCCACGGAGTGGGAATCGACAAAGCGTGCGGTTCCCTGCAGGAACGTAATGGCGGGGTACGCGGTCAAGACATTGGCATATTTCTCCTGGCGCAGTTCCTCGACCCGGTGCTGCTGCTGAGCGACCAGGGCGGTACGGTCCACCGCTGGGGTTGCGTGCGCCAAGCCCTCAAAAGGATGCGCCCTCTGCTCGTGAGCCATTTGGGCCGCACGAATGAGGATCTTTGAGGGCACGCAACCGATGTTGACGCAGGTTCCTCCGAGCGTGCCCTTTTCGATCATGGTCACGCGGGCGCCTTCCTCCACCGCGCGGATGGCGGCAGCAAAGGCGGCGGAACCCGACCCAATAATAACGATCCGCATCCCGTCCGAACTGGACCTGGGCTGCGCGCCCGTCGGAATCTGTCCCATTTTCGGGCCGGATTCACCAGGAGCCACTGCGCCATACCCCACCAAGTTAACGGCAGCGATGAGATCGCGCGTGGGGACGTCGACTGCAAGATCGATGTTTGCCTGGCCTTGCGAAAAGGACACGCGGGCGTCCTGTACTCCAGGCACGTTGCGAAGGGCTTTTTGGACCGTTACGGCACAGTGCTCGCAGGTCATGCCCAGGATATCCAATGCGATGTTCTTAGTCATGGTGTAATTCCTTATCGATTGAGGATGGCTCCCTCAGCAAGGGGCGCCTCATGGCCAGTGGACTCTCGTCCATAACTCCCAGCAATAGCGGGCGCTGGCCAACTGCTGCCCGAATCGTAGATCAGTCGTGCGCGACAGTTGCGGGGTAACCAATCTTCCGAAAAGTCGCCAGCAATTTTGCCGTGTTGACCTGGTGCGGGTCGTACATCACGGTCACCGTTCGGGTTGCGTCGTCGATCCGGATTTTCTTGACACCGGAAAGCCGATGCAGGGCGATGTAAATGGCCGTCTCGCAGGCTTTATCACCGCAGGTCATGGACGGTACCTTGAACGCTGTGCTGGTGTATGCCGGGTGGCTGGCAACGCTGGTCGCCGCCATCGCCGGCATATAGGCGGCTCCGCCAAACAGCAAGGCGGTCGCCAAAAGCCAGGAAGAAGATTTCGGAGAGAACGATAGGGTTTTCATGAGCTATTACTCCTTTTGTAGAATCGTGAGCGAGCGTCACTACGACAGCAACAAACGCGGTAAGATGTGTGGGATGGCCAACATAAGCAGCACAAAAATCGTGCCGGTCCACAGTAGCGGGGTTTTCCACCGACCGAGCCGGCTTGTGGGGGAGCAGGTACCACAAGCAATGGCTCGCTTTTCCCTATAGTTCTGTACATGAGCGTAGCCAAGGAACAGTAGGACCACGACGTCCAGATAGGGTGCGTAGGGGTCCAGAACCCGCAAATTCGCCATCCAGGCCCCCCCGATCCCTGCGACAATGAGCAACAAGGGCAGAACACAGCAGGCTGAGGCCAGAAAGCCCACGACGACCGCAACGAGTAGGCTCCAGAGCCCTTTCGGACGCGGCGACTGGACCGGCGACGGACCAGGTGCGGCACAGCAATCAGCCCCGGGATCAATCGGTATCTTGTTCGTATCCATGGCAACTCTCCTTGCGCAGCAGGGGCAACCTCGCCCCACAACCGCAGTGTAGACGCCGTACCTATGTACGGTGTCAAGCTATTGCGAGTTTGGGCTGAGAGACAGGCATGTCTCTACCATCGCTAGCGGCCCGTTAGCGCCATTGGCGCGGCCCCTGCTCCTTGACATTATCTATATCGTAGTATAGATATTTATCATAGAGATTCGGAGATGAAGGGGTTTCCATCATGGGTGCGGAAATTGACGTGCTGATTCATATCAATGATCTGTCTCTAAAGACGCTTTTCGAGGACAAGCTCGCCCACTGCCCGGGTTTTACCAGAAGCCCCCGACTAAGTCATAAATCCCATCTTCTCTTCCTGCAGTTCGATCGAGAACGTTTCGACTTGGGAAGTGTCCAGGAAGTTGCGGGCTCTCTCGGAGCCCAGGTTCGGATAGTGGGGCTCTGAGGCGTGAAGATCGGCGAGATGGCACAGCGTATCGGGGTGTCTGTCTCGACGCTTCGTCTCTACGAGCGGAGGGGGTTGATCCGACCGAAGCGCTCGCGTGGCGGCACACGGGACTATCATCCGGAGGATTTGGAACGTTTCCGGGCCATTGCAGATCTGATCGGAGTCGGAACGTCCATAGAGACGCTGGCCCAACTTGCAAGTATCCGTGCCGCTAGTCAGTCTGGGGATGAAGCCGCGCACCGGGTGGACGATGCGCTGAAAGTTCTGGAAGCCGAAATCAATGAGCAGCTGCAACGGCTGAACACCATATTGCTGGATATTCGATCGGCGCGGCAGCGACTGGTGGGTTGCCATGGCTGTTCTGCGGTACCGACCCGTCAGCAGTGCGACGCTTGCGACCTATCTGCAGAGCTGATGGCCTGCGAGGTTATGCGCGTGGTTTGGGATCCTGTGCCATGAAGGGCTCAAAGTCCTTGGTATCTGTTCCCATCCGCTATTACGAACAATGGGCGGATGGATACGGCGCGCGCGGATGGAAGCTCGACGCGGCCATGGACGATCCTGAGATCATCGCTTCGACTAGTGATCATGGGGTACGCATTCCGACCTCTGTGCTGATCCACGACGTGCTGGATCACTACCTGTGTGGCCTTCCCCCCAGTGGTCATGGTGCCGAGGCTGTCGCGCTGCAACAATTGGCCCAGCGCACGGGAGCGGATCCGTTGCCGGATCTCGCACAGATGGTGGACGAAGATCTTATCCATGGTCGTGTATTGGGAGGAACGATGCATAGCATTCTCCCAGACAATCTACGACGGCTGTTGCCATCGGCGTTGATGGAAGACCGCGCTATCGCGCAACATCTCGTATCCATTCTGGGTAAGGAGGTATTTCGGAACGTTCTCATTGATAGCTTGGTCGATATCGGGCTGGACGGCGCCGCAGACGCTATTTCCCATTATGAGGCAAGCGGCCTGCTCTGTAGCCGACGCGGAGCGCTGGGCCTTGCCATGCAATCATTACTCGTGGAGGTGGATTCCTTGGCCCTCAGGTCTGAATGGAAAACCGCCCATGCTGTATTTCTGCTAGAAAGCGATCGGTGTGTGCTGTGTATCGATCTACCGATCAATGCTAAATTTGCGTCGGTTTATTCCATCTGAGGAGCCGGTTTTCACCTCTTACTAACAAAATCACACGCATCTCGAACGTGCGGGTGTGCCGAATTCTGCCATCAGTGCCAGATTCGGGTGTTCTACCCGATGACACTCCAATAGCTTGCCTGCGTCATGGACGGCAGAGGTGCTACGGTCGCCGTCAGGGCGGGACCAGCGCACTGTAGACTCAACATCATGCCAGCAATGCTCGATCGTAACGTATGTTTCGGCATGGTGGTACTCCTCATGAGAATGATTTGCCAGGATCAGGGGCTGTCCGCCCAAATTTTTCGTGAAGATGATGCAGGAGGGCATTGGGCCCCTCATAGCCTTCATATTGAGCGACCAGATACCCCTGCGGATTCAGCAGCAAGACAGCAGGCGGTCCAAAAAGCTGAAATTGATGAAGGAGGTCTGTCGAAGCTTCATTATTGGCCGTAACATCAACCCGAATCAGGGATAGGGATCGCAACGCTTTCACCACTCGGGGATTATCGTACGTTTCCATATCCATGCGTTGACACTCAACGCACCACCTTGCCCAGAAATCCACCAGAACGGGGTGGCCTTTATCGCCGGCCAACGCAGCACGCAGTTGTGGGAGGGTGCGAACCAGGGTGAACTGCGGAGTGGTGGATCGTTGCGCGGCAGCTAGGCCGATGGTCCTTCCGGTGTAAGGGGCGAGAGGTTCCAGCGCCTGGGTACCTCCGCCTAGCGCGCCCAATGCCAAGGCAACACCGTAGACCAGCAGGACCATCCCAAGCCCTTGTCGAAAAAGCGCCCAATCGGCCTGCGAAGGTGACGGGCGTACCGTGAGGGCGCCCAAGTATAGGCTAGTAACGATGGCCAGTACTGCCCACAGCGCGAGGGCTAGCGGTCCAGGCACGATACGCGTCAAAAACCAGATAGCCACTCCGAGTAAGACGACGCCAAATATTGCTTTGACCCCATCCATCCAGGCTCCGGCCTTGGGTAAAAAATGTCCCGCTGAGGTGCCGATAACGATCAGAGGAACTCCCATACCGACGGCAAGAAGAAAGAGTGCCAGGCCACCCAGAGAAACATTTCCGGTATGGGCAATAAAAAGGAGCGCGCCCGCCAACGGGGCCGCGACGCAGGGCCCAACAATCAGCGCCGACAAGATCCCCATGACGAAGACGCCCATGAAATGACCGCCACGGCCGTACTGTGAGAGTCGGGACTGTATGGCCGACGGCATTTGCAGTTCATAGAAACCGAACATGGACAGGGCCA
>JAKCBU010000119.1 GCA_021839095.1 Pseudomonadota bacterium
TATGGGGCGTCGCAAGAGCTTCCCCAGTACCTGGCCATAATGCAAACTGGTCCAGCCCAGGAGACGACCTGGCCGCTCGGCCCTTTCGGCATCCCGGCTGGTCAGCAGGGCGTCCGCGAGAAGGGGCACCGCCAGATAGGCGACCAAAAAGGAAATGATCAGCGCGGCGGAGATGGAGATGGCCAGTGCCTGGAAAAAAGCCCCGGTCACCCCGGATAGAAAGGCCAGGGGCGCGAAGATGATGATCGTTGCCGCCGAAGAACCCGCCAGCGGCTTGCTCATTTCCAGCGCGGAATGGAGCACTGAAACGCGTTCTCCGGGATGCTCGGAAATGCGCCGCATGATATGTTCCAGCATGACCACCGCGTCGTCCACCACCAACCCCACCGCTGCCGCCATACCACCGAGGGTCATGATGTTAAAACTCTGATGGAACACATACAGAATCACCACACTGGCGAGCAATACGCTGGGCAGGACGATGGCAACGATGAAGGTCAGCCGCAGATTACGGAGGAAAGCGAGAAGCACCAGTGCGGCCAGTGCGGCCCCGATAAAAATGGCATCCCGAACACTGGATGCGGCCGCTGTAATCAACTGGCTCTGGTCATACCAGGTGCTGATTTTCACTCCGGCGGGGATGCTGCCGGCATCCCGTCGCAGCAGGGCGCGGATGGCGTGATCAATCGCCACCGTGTTGGCACCGATCTGCTGCTTGATGTTGACCAGCACTGCAGACTTACCGTTGGCCGTGACGGTGGTCCACTGGGGAACGGTGCCGGGGCGAATCTGCGCCACATCACGGAGATCCACCACGCCGTCGGCGCCGGTTTTGAGGATGGTGTGGCCGATATCCCTGGCATTTTTCAGGGGACTTTCGCTGAGGAGCTGGTAAAGGCGGTAATGGCGTTGGAGACGGCCGACGGCGGTGATGATATTGCTGTTGGCGAGAGCGGATTCGACATCGACGAGGCTGAGCCCGTAGCTTTGCAGGCGCATGGGGTCGACAATCACCTGGTATTCAGCCTGCCCACCGCCCTGAATATCCACCTGAGCCACCCCATGGACAGCCAGCAGCAAGGGCCGCAAATCGTAATACGCATAATGGCGCAGGGCGACCGGATCAAGGCGATCGGAAGTCAGGGAAAGACCGAGAATGGGGAACACTGTCGGATCCATGCGCCGGGCGCTGAAGCGAGTATCGGGCGGCAGCTTCGGAAGTACCCCGTTGACGGCCGACTCCGCCTGTAGCAAGGCCGAAGTCATGTCGGTGCCCCAGGCAAACTGCACGGAAATCTCCGCCGCCCCCCGTGCCGTGGTGGAGCGAATACGCTGAACCCCGGGCACTGCCCGCAATGCCTGCTCCAGCGGGCGGGTGACGGCGACCTGGGTCTGTCCGATAGGCATATTGCCCGAGTCAGCGGAGACTACGATGCGCGGGAAGGTGATATCCGGGAACAGCGCCACGGGCATTTTCAACGCCACCAGCAAGCCCGCCAACACCAATACCAGCAGCATGAACAACAGGGAACGGCGGTGCCGCTGCAACCAGTCACCCATCAGGATTTCCCCGCCACACGCAGGGCCATGCCATCCCGTAACTCATAATTGCCGAGGCTGACCACCATCTCTCCGGCCTGCAACCCCTTACTGACCGCAATCCAGCCGGCTTCGCGCCAGCCTGTCTCGATCCAGCGCTGCTGCGCTTTTCCATGCACATCCACAAAACAATAGGAACGGCCACCTTGCTGTAAAACGGCGTTATCGGGAATAGCCAACGATTTCTGATGTCCCAGGATGATTTGGGCGCGCACCATCGCACCCGGCAACAAACTGGCGGTCGCGGCCATAGGGACAACGACCTGGGCGAGGCGTGTTTTGGGATCGACTTGCCAATAAATCTGCTGAATCTTACCGGATAACGGGAACTGGTCCCCGTATACGGGACGGAGCCGCACCGCGTCGCCCACTTTGACGCGAGGCAGATCTTCCGGTTCGACACCCAGCAAAATGCGTAACGCACTGCCCGTGCTGAGGCGCAGCAAGGGTTGTCCGGCGGCAACCAGATCGCCCTGATGGACGGATACCGTCTCGACGACGCCATCGATGGGCGAACGCACCACACCGGCTTGCAGGGCCTTGAGACGCACCTGTAGATCGTGGAGGGTAGCTTGCGCTTTGGCGAGAGTTTGCTGCGCGGTCTGCACCTCAGCATTGGTCGCCAGTTGCCGGGTACGCAGGGATTCCAGGCGCTGCTGGTCGGTGAGGGCGAAGCGCACGCCGATCTGCGCCTGCTGCAACTGGAGCTGGTCATTGATGGAAGGCGCCACCCGCAGCAACGCTTCCCCTTGATGTACCCGCTGGCCATTGGCCACCAGCACCTGACTGACCAGACTCTCGGCTTCCAGCGACAAGGTTCGCCCCTCCTCCGGCGCGAATTCCACCGTTCCGTAAGCCCGCAAATGCTCTGCCAGCGGCATCACCCGCGCGGGAGTCAACTGGACCAGGGCCGACACCTCCGCCGTCGCCGGCAGTGCCGGCACACTGAGCCCCAGCCCTAAAACAGCCCACAGCCATCCCGGTATCTGTCGCATCACCGCTGTTATCTCCATTGTTGCCAGGGCAGGCCCACCGCCATTTCCAGGGCGGCCTGCTGTTCGGCATAAGCCTGCTTGAGGGCCAGCAGTTGCAGGCTCTTGGCGAGGGACTGACTGCGCACCGCCTCATAATCGATCAGGGTCACATTGTGCTCCGCTGCCGCACCCCGCAGTCGCTGCTCGGCGCTTTGCAATTGCGGCACCTGCTGCTCCAGCGGAGCAATTTCCTGACGCAACCGGCGCAGATCGGCTACCAGAGCGGTGATATCGGCGCGGGTCTGAAAGAGGCGGGCGGTGTAGGCCGCATGTAATTGCGCACGGGTGGCCTCGGACTCGGCGATAACCCCGCGATTGCGGTTCCAGAGCGGAATATCGAGATGGACGCTGGGACCGATGGTCTGAATATTCGAGGTATCGGCGGCCCTGGTGATACCGATGCTGAAACCCGGATACTGACCGAGAATGGCGCGCCGTACCCGCGCTTCCTGAGCCCGGTAGCCCGCGCGCAGCGCCAGCAAATCGAGCCGATGGGCATCCGCTAGGGTAACCAGACGGGCGGCATCGGGGATATCCTGCAGTATTCGCGGCGCCCGCAGGGAAAGCGGCATATTCGGCGGCAACCCCATCACTTTATGGATATCCTGCCGCACGGCGGTCACCTGCCGACGAAGCGCCAGCATGCGGTCCTGGCTATCCAGCCAAGCGATTTGCCGCAACGAAGTGGTGGTGATGGTGGCATCTCCCAGCCGGAGATTCTGAACCGAGATCCGATAGAGGCGATCCGTAGTGGTCGCCGCCGTTTGCGATACGGCCTCCTGCTTCTGCAGATAATACAGTTGCCGGGCCAGTGTCCGTGTCTGGTTGGCCACCATCCACTCCTGCCAGGCCACCTGATACCGCACCGATTGTTCTTGCGCCCGGGCAATATGCAGATTCGCAGCGCGGGTGAACAGGCTGGCGAGGCTCCACTTCAGCCCCATGCTGTAGGCGTTATAGTAGCCGGCAGCCACATTACTGGGCAGGTCGGCGCTCAGGGCAAGCTGCGGGTCTGGTAAAAGGCCGGCAGCAAAGACCTGCGCCTGGGCGACGCCGATTTGTGCCCGCATCGCCCGCAGGCCAGGATTGAGCAGCACCGCGATTTCGCCAAGATCTTCGCCGGACAGGGGCGCGCGCAGATTTACCGGTTGCGCGCTGGCGGGATGATCGTGGCGCAGGGCGACGGCCATTTGCCGCTCCACCTTCGCCATAGCCGGCAGATGATCGCGCAAGGGCTGTGCGTGATAGCTGGCGCAGCCCGTCAGCAGCAGCGGCAGAAAGGCAATGCGCCCGTGATACGCAGCAAGGCGCCACCAGCCTGATCTCTCAAAAATCGAATACATGATCCCTTCGCTCCGTGAGGGGTATGATACAGACTGCTTTATGGCTCAAGGAGGCGGGGCAAGGCGCTGTCGATATAGAAAAACCAGTCCTTGCTGGCCGCTCCGCGCGCCGAGCGTTATTCGTCCGCCGAGTTGATCGGCAATATGACGGGCAATGGTCAGACCCAGACCACTACCGCCTTCCGCACTGTCCGGCAGGCGGTAAAACGCATCAAATACCCTATGCAATTCCTCCGGAGGAATGCCTGGACCACTGTCGATGACTTCCACGACACCCTCTTCGCCATCGCTACGGATTCGGATGGTCACCTCCCCGTTTTCCGGGCTGTAGCGCAGGGCGTTGTCGACGGCGTTGCGTATCAGGCTGTGCAGCGCCGCTTCCGCCCCCTCTACCCATACTTCGCCCTGCAACTCCAGGCCAAAATCGAGGTTTTTCTGCTCTGCCAGCGGATAAAGATCTTCCACGACCAGACGGGCGATAGCGGCAAGGTCCACCGGCTGATGTGCCGCCACTGCCGCCTGCTGGCGGGCCAGACTCAACAACTGATCGAGCAGATGACGGGATCGCTCCAGACCGCTTTTGAGAGGCAGCAGGCGCTGTTTGCATTCAGCGAGGGATTCCGCCCGTTCCAGATTCTGCGCCTGGAGTGAGAGTGCTGTCAGAGGTGTCCGCAGCTCATGGGCGGCGTCAGCGATAAAACGACGTTGTTGGCCCATCAGCAGCCTGACCCGTTCCAGCAGGCGGTTGATGGCGCGCAGGAAGGGGGCGATTTCCTCCGGCACCCCGCTTGCCGGCAAAGGCTCGGGATATTCCGCGTTCTGTGCATCCGCCGCCTGGGCCAGAACATGCACGGGTGCCAGACTGCGCCGGACCAGATAACGGGCGAATACGATCAACAACGGCACCAGCAGCAAAAGGGGCAAGAGGGTTCGCAAAGCACTGGCGAAAGCGGCGTCACTACGCACATCGGTAGACTGGGCCACGGCGAGTTTTTTACCCGGCGCTACCCGACGGACAAAGACGCGCCAGTTCTGACCACCCACGTTCACCGTGTGGAAGCCGCTGCTCAGGTGGGTCGTGAGTCTGAGCAAAGGTGCAGTCGGCGACTCGGAG
>JAKCBU010000120.1 GCA_021839095.1 Pseudomonadota bacterium
TAGGGCGTTAACAGCATAATTCATGAGCGTGCCCGTTGCGGCGACACCGATTTCGTTATTGGCGGCGAGGATAGGATTGGTAAAAGTCGCGGCTTGCGCCATGTCCGATCCGGCAATGAAGCAACAGACGGTAAGACATCTCAAAAGTACGGGGTGAACAGGACGTTGCATGACAAAAACTCCTTGGCGCATGGGCTCGTGATAACAAAGGATATTTGAAGATAGACGAAGCGCGGGCCGCGTGCGCCTATTGGAAGGCGTTCAGCAGATTGGATACATTGTTGGCCAGATTGTCCACATTACCGATCGCGTTGCTGGCGTGATCAATGGTTCCGGTCACCGATGGCACGTTCGGCGCGGCGGTGGTTGATGGGGGTGTTGCCGTCCCATTGGGCACACACCGGTAACCCGGCGGGCAGCCGGGCGCAGTCTGGGCGGGGACGGGTTGCAGCGCGGCAAGTGGTGTCGGATTGCCGGTAGCGGAAGCCCGTGCGCTCATCGTTCGGTGGGTGGGCAGGGTCAATGTTTGCGGGATAAACGCGATACTTTGCGCGCCGACGGGGGCCGGCATACTGCGAATCCATCCGCCTTCCGGGCCGTACACGAAGATACGGTGGTCAGTCAGCATGTACAGATGCCCGTTGGCCGGGTTGGCGGCAACCACCGGGTAGATGGCCGAATAGTTGACCCCGAAGAGGCCTGGGAATGATGCGGATAGGGACGCCGGCGTGCCGTCAGGGTGGAATGCGGCAAACCGGGGGTCAGTGTGTCCCTGGTAACTGTGGCCCGCCAAGACATAGACGAGACGGTTCCAGGGGTTGAAAATCACATCCTGGACGGATCTGGCCGCCGGCCATACCGCCGTTTGCGTACCGGCGGCATTAAAGACATGGACGCGATCCATCGGCGCGCCAAAGGCCGCCTCGTCGTTTCCCGCGAAGATTTCTCCGGTTACCGGATCGACGCTCATGCCGTTGATCGTCCCCCGCCACGCGAATGGTGCGCTACCGCCATCCCCCGGCAATGTTTCCGGACCGCCATTGTCGGAAAACACCGCAGTGTCGCTGCCGCCACCACGAGAAAAAACCAATCGCCCTTGCCCCATCCAGGCGATAAAAGTGGGCGCAACCGCGGACATGGTAGGTATGGGGAATGGCACGGACAACGGTTGCCCCAGCGTCGTCGTCACGATCACGTGACCGCTTTTGGTGACGGTATAAAGGGCTTGGCGAGCGGGATCGTAGGCCATACCGTAGGGCACATACGGCACGATAAATTGTGCGGAGAGCGCCTGTGAGGCACGGATCAGCGGATGTCCCTGGGGTGACTCGACCACCACGCCGGGGTGAGTACCTCCATCCTGCAGTCCGGTGCCTATGTAGAGGGCATCGACGGCCAGCCGTAATGTCACCGCGGTGGCATGTGCGCCGCTCCCGACCCGTAGTGCGAGGGGGAATAGTCCTGGTGCGAGTGTGGATGGACAGGTGATGCGAATGGGCAGCGCGCCCTTCCGCGGCAGCGCCGCCGTCGCCGTCACTCCGGCTGGCCCCTGACGCACGGATACCGGGGGAATGCCGGTCGACTTGCCGGACCAGGCCAGGGAAATCGTTCGGGTCTGCGTACTGCCTGCGGGGATGGCGATGACGGTGCCATCCGCTGTATAAAGCGGGGTTGCCAGAGCCATGGGCGATAAAATAACCATTCTGGAGAGGACCACCATCAAAACGCACAGAGACCGGTTCACCAGCACACACATAAGCTGCCTCCCACATGAAGATTTGTACCGCCCATGACCAATGGCCGGAAAATACCTGCTTCTCCGTCCGGAATCCATCCGGTTACCGGTTTTTCTGCATAAATTTAAAGCGTGAAAATCCTGTATTGACGGCAGCCGCCACGCTGCTCCAAAATGCCGGACAAAAGGCCGCGGGGAAGCGCATGTTTCGGATATGGATCAGCGGTGGTCACGCGGACGTGGAGGAATTTCCCTGCGCCAGTGACGAGGCGCACCTCGGCAAGGCCGAGGATAATCTGGTGGTCCTCCAGGGATGGACGGTCTCTCCCCATCACGCCGCCGTAAGGCGCGATCGCGACGGCTTGTATGTGCATGATCTGGGGTCGCGGGCGGGCACCCAGGTGAATGGTCAGCGGATCCGGAAGCCCTACGGTCCGCTGACCGCCGAGGACGAAATCCAGATCGGCGGCTATCGCCTCGTGGTCCGTGATGAGACCCCCTTCCCTGCCGTGGTATTGGCCTCCTCCCCCGTCCGGACGGACCCGATCGCCTCGCCACCGATGATGCCCGTTCCCGCGCCGGTCGATTTCGCGCTCCTTCGCTTGTTGCACGACCGCCTGATCGCGCGCATGGATTTCCGCCGGATCGACACGACCCAGATGGCCGATGAGGAGTTGCGTAACCGGACCCGCATGCTGCTGGAGGAAATCGTTTCCGAAGACGCGCAGTTGCGCGGGCGCGATGATCGGGAAAGGCTGATCGAAGCGGCGCTTAACGAGGTGGTGGGGCTGGGTCCGCTGGAATCACTCCTCGCCGATGACGGCGTGACGGAAATCATGGTCAACCGGTTTGACGAAATTTTCGTCGAACGCGCCGGACGACTGGTGCCGGTCCCCATCGTGTTTTCCAGCGCGGAGGCCGTGAGCGCCGTGATCGATCGCATCATCGCCCCCCTGGGTCGACGGATCGATGAATCCTCCCCGATGGTCGATGGCCGCCTGAAGGACGGTTCGCGGGTCAATGCCGTCATTCCGCCCGTGGCCCTCAAAGGGCCGTCCCTGACGATCCGGAAGTTTTCCAAACGCCGTCTCACCGACGAGGATCTGCTGCACTTCGGCTCCGCGCACCCGCCAATGCTGGCCTTTCTACGGATGGCCGTGGAGCAGCGCAAGAATATCCTGATCTCTGGAGGTACGGGATCGGGCAAAACCACCCTGCTCAACATCCTTTCCAACCACATCCCCGACACCGAGCGCATCGTTACCATCGAGGATGCGGCCGAATTACAGTTGTATCAGACCAACCTGATGTCCATGGAGGCCCGGCCGGCCAATGCCGAGGGTCAGGGCCAGATCAGTATCCGGGAGCTGGTGCGCAACAGTCTGCGCATGCGCCCCGACCGCATCGTCGTTGGCGAGTGTCGAGGGGGCGAGGCCCTGGACATGCTGCAGGCCATGAACACCGGCCACGACGGTTCGCTGACGACGGTCCATGCCAACGCGCCCCGAGACGCCCTCTCGCGACTGGAGGTCATGGTCCTGATGGCCGGAATGGATCTCCCCATCCTCGCCATCCGCCAGCAGGTCGCTTCCGCGGTGGATCTCATTGTGCAACAGTCCCGCTTCGCCGATGGCAGCCGCAAAATCACCCATGTCAGCGAGGTGACCGGCATGGAGAACGGCGTGATCCAGTTGCAGGATCTGTTTCTCTTCCGCCATCAGGGGTTCGACACCGACGGCCGTATCCGCGGACATTTCGGTGCGACCGGACGGATTCCGGAGTTCTACGAAGAACTCATCGCCCGGGGCGTCGATGTGGATCGGGGAATCTTCTTGGACGAGGCGGTGACCGAATTATGAGGCGCCTGTCGTCATGAGCACTCTCCTGCTGGTCCTGATTACGGGGGTCAGCGCAACGGTGCTGTTTTTCCTCCTGCTCCTGGGGCTGCGCAGCGGAGCGCTTTGGCAGAAACGCCAGGTGGAGGAAGTCGCGCAGCAGACGCTGGTGGACTTGTTCATCTTCATCGACGCCCGGCGGCTTACGCTGATGAGCCTGGTGGTGTTCGTTCTGCTGCCCATATTCACCTGGCTGCTAACCGGCAGCCCGTTTTTGGTTTTTCTCGCGGCGGTCGCGGCGCTCTTCCTGCCACGCGCCTGGGTGGTCTGGTTGCGTCGCAGGCGGCTGAAACAATTCGTGCGCCAGATGCCGGATGGTCTGTTGATGCTCGCCTCCAGTCTGCGCGCCGGGATGGGTCTGGGCAGCGCCCTGGAAGTGCTGGCGAAAGAGCAACCCGCCCCGTTTTCCCAGGAGATCGCCCTGCTGCTGCGCACGCAGCGCATGGGCGTTTCCTTTGAGAACGCGCTGGCCAAGCTGGAGGGTCGCCTGCCGGTCGAAGAATTTCAACTCTTCACCGCCGCGCTGCGTATCGCCCGGTCGGTGGGCGGCAATTTGTCCGAAACCCTGGAAACGCTCGCCCACACGCTGGCCCGGAAAGCGGAGGTGGAAGGCAAGATCGCGTCGCTGACCGCGCAGGGCCGGATCCAGGCATGGGTCATGACGGGTCTGCCCATTGGCCTCATCCTGGTGTTGCGCATGCTGGAACCCGGACCCATGTCCCTGCTTTTTCACAGCATGCTGGGTTGGGCGGTGCTGGCCGTGATCGCGCTGATGGAATTCGCGGGATTCTTTTTTATCCGCCGTATCGTGCGCATCGAGATCTGACATGCAACCCCTCCTGCCCACCGGATTGCTCTGGTCCGCCGTGCTGGCGGCGGGGCTCGTGGTCACCCTGGTGATCGTGGCCATCGGTATTTTCTGGCAGCGCGTACCGTCGGACGAACGGGCTTATTACGATCGTCTGCCGCCACTCCTGCGTGTGCTGTGGCCCTTGGTGCGCACCCTGGCCTTCCTGGTCACCGCCCGCTTTTCCCCTGCCCGGTTGGAAAAAACACATCGTCGGCTGGCCTCGGCTTCGGCGCTGTTCCTCATGACGCCGGAGGATTACCTGGCCCTGCAGATCGTCGCGGCGCTGCTCGCTGGCCTGCTGGCCCTGGTATCGGCCCTGGTGTTGCACCTGTCGATTGGGTCGCCGACCGGGGCGGGTCTGGTGTTCGGTGCGTTGCTGCCGCTGCTGTGGCTCCGCGAGCGGAGATTGCGACGCAACCGCGAGATCCTGCGCATGTTGCCCATCTACCTCGACTACCTGACCCTCGCGGTGGAAGCGGGTCTCAATTTCACCAGCGCGCTCGGTCAGGCCATCGACAATGGACCGGCGGGCATGCTCCGCCAGGAATTGGGTCTGGTGCAGCGGGACATCAAAGCCGGGTTGCCGCGCAGC
>JAKCBU010000121.1 GCA_021839095.1 Pseudomonadota bacterium
GGCCGGGCACTTCGATGGTGTCTCCGAGGAACGCTGTTACATGCGTGGATCCATGGAGGAAACACCGCAATGAGGACGTTTACCCTGGTTCTCTCCTCGTCCACCCGAAGCGAGCGGATCAGTGAGGTGCTATCCTTCGTGGGGGAAGACGCTTCGGGGAGTTTCGGCATCCTCGCCGGCCATGGGCGGATGATGACCATTTTGGCGCCGGGTTTGGCGCGATTTCGGGGGGTGGACCAAAACTGGCGATACCTGGCTTGTCCTGGGGCAGTGCTCTATTTTTATAATGACAGCTTGTCCATCAGCACCCGCCGCTATCTGTTGGATGACGACTACGAACGCATTGCCGATGCTCTGGAAAGGCAATTGTTGGAAGAGGAAAACCAATTACGAACCATGAAGGAAAGCCTGCGCCATATGGAAGAACAGGTCCTGAAACGGATGTGGGAAATGTCCCGGCAAAAGGGCGCGGTGGGATGACTGGTTACGAACGGTTGCTCGAGCGCGTGAAGCAGCAGACCCTGCGTATGAAGAAGGCGCAAAGGGAGCATACCAGCCTGCTCGCTCAGACCTTCTACCTGGGGACACTCGGACTGCTGCTCGTGCTGCCGCCGGTTGCAGGCGCTTATCTCGGAAACTGGCTGGACAGTCTGTCCGGCGGGTACTCCATGCATTGGACCCTGAGCCTCATTTTCCTCGGCGTGGTAATCGGTGCCTTCAACGTCTATCGCTTCATCAAGGACTAGGACATGTCATCAAGGACTAGGACATGCAACAAAGCATCATGACCAGTGTGCCTGTTCTGCGGATCGGTCCGTTGTCCATTTCTGGAACGGTGCTCGTCACCTGGGTCATTATGGCGGTTTTAGGGGGCCTGAGCTGGGCGGTGACCCGTCACCTGCAGGCCAAACCTGGCATGGTGCAGACCGCTGCAGAGGGCATAGTGAGTACCATGGAAAACGCCATCCACGAGGTGGCTCCAGAGCAGACCACCGAACTGCTTCCCTTTATTGGCAGCCTCTGGATCTTCCTCGTGGTGGCCAATCTGAGTGGCCTGATCCCTGGCGTGCATTCGCCGACCGATGATCTTTCGGCCACCTCCGCATTGGCCGTTCTGGTGTTCTTTTCTGTGCACTGGTTCGGCATTCGTAACCAGGGGGTAAGGGGATACCTTCGGCACTATCTGTCGCCGACCCCCTTTCTTCTGCCTTTCAACATCCTCAGCGAGCTCACCCGCACTTTGACCCTGGCCGTGCGCCTGTTCGGCAACATGATGAGCCTCGAACTGGCCGCGCTGCTGGTCGTGTTGGTGGCAGGCCTCCTGGTACCCATACCCATCCTCATGCTGCACATCGTGGAGGCACTGGTACAGGCATACATCTTTGGCATGTTGGCACTGGTTTACATAGTTGGCGGTATCCAGTTACAGCAGCGCCCCCCCCAACAAAGGAGCAATTCATGACGGCAATGACTTGGTTCACGCTGGCATCCACTGTAGCCAGTCTGTTGGTGATGGCTATCGGTGTACTGGGACCGGCGCTCGCCATGGGCCGGGCCATCGCCGCCGCCTTGGATGCCTTGGCCCGGCAACCGGAATCGGCATCCACCATTATGCGCACGTTGTTCATCGGGTTGGCCATGATTGAGTCCCTGGCGATCTACGTCCTGGTCATCGTACTCATCGTGATGTTCCGCAATCCGCTGCTCGCTTACCTGATAAAATGATCCTGAAACGGGCGTTGAAGGGGTTAGCAGGCGGTGCTGCAGGATTTACCGGGGGAGGACATTCGCATTGGAAGTAAGCTGGTCCACCTTCTTCCTGGAAATCGTCAACTTCCTCATCCTGATCTGGATACTGAAGCATTTTTTCTATCGTCCCGTGCTGGAAGTGATCGCTCGCCGGCGAGCGGCGGTGGAGAAAATCCTTGCCGACGCCAAGGCGATGCAAACCGCAGCTGAAGCCCTTAAAGCGCAGTATGAAAACCGGCTCGGCCAGTGGGAAAAGGAGCGGCAGGCGGCCCATGAAACGCTGGACAAAGAGATCGCAGCAGAGAGCGCGCGCCGGCTGGCGGCATTGCAGAGCGCTCTGGAACAGGAGCGCGAAAAGGCACGGGTGCTTGCGGCGCGCGATACCGAGGCCGCGCGCATCCGCACCGAGCAGGCTGCTTTGGCTCATGCTACTCAGTTCGCCACCCGCCTCCTGTCTGCGGTGGCAGGGCCGGAAACGGAACGTCGGCTCCTGGAATTGTTGCTCAAGGAGCTTCCCAGCCTGCCCCCGGAGGCCAAGGACCGCTTGAACACGGCCGCCAAAAGCGCCGACGCCGCTCGCGTCGTCAGCGCCTTCCCCCTGGACGAAGCCAGCCGTCAAGTGCTAGAGCATTCTTTGGCGGCGCTCCTGGAAAGAGTGCCTCCCTTTGCCTACGAGGAGGATAAGGAGCTGCTGGCCGGCGCGCGTATCACCATAGGGGATTGGGCGCTGCGGGCCAATCTACGGGATGAACTCGGGGCCTTTGCGGAATTTTCCGATGAACGGTGAGGACACCCTGTCTTCGGGTCCCCTGCGCAAGCAGGCGGCTTGGCTGGAACACTATGGTCCCGGCCTGCGCTTTACCGAAGAGGGGAGTGTGATATCGGTGGGCGATGGGATCGCCTGGGCCAGCGGCCTTCCTTCCGCCGCCATGCAAGGAATCCTCGATTTTGCCGATGGCAGCCGTGGGATGGTCTTCGATCTGGCCGAGGGACAGGTGGGTGCAGTACTCCTGCATCAAACTGAGGCGCTCACCTCGGGCACCGCCGTGCGATCATCCCGAGGAATTTTGCGCATTCCGGTAAGCAACGATTTGCTGGGGCGCATTATCGACCCCCTAGGCACCCCTTTGGATGGCACGGCGGCTTCCGAACCTGCGGCGTGGGTTCCGCTGCAAACGGGGTCTCCGCCCATCACGGTGCGCGATTTCGTGCACAAGCCTCTGTACTCTGGCATCAAAATCATCGATACGCTGATCCCCATCGGCAAAGGTCAACGCCAGTTGGTCATCGGCGACGAAGGCCTGGGCCGCAGCTCGGTGGCCCTGGATACCGTCATCAACCAGCGCGGCAAGGATGTCTACTGCGTGTATGTGCTCATCGGCCAAAAACGCTCTACGGTCATCAACACCATCGAGACCCTGCGACAATATGAAGCCCTCGACTTCACGACCGTGGTGGTCGCCGAAGCCAGTGCATTGCCCGGCCTGCAGCATCTGGCTCCCTTCGCGGGCTGCGCCATCGCCGAGTTCTGGATGCGGCAAGGGCGGGACAGCCTAGTGGTCTACGACGATCTTGCCACCCACGCCAAGACCTATCGCGAACTTTCCCTGTTGCTCCGCCGACCACCCGGGCGCGAGGCCTATCCGGGGGACATCTTTTCGGTGCATGCCGGACTGCTGGAGCGGGCAACCTGTCTCAACGCGGCTGCGGGAGGCGGAAGCATGACGGCCCTCCCCATCGTGGAGACCCTGCAAGGCGAGATCGCGGCCTACATCCCCACCAACCTCATCTCCATCACGGATGGGCAGATCTATCTCGACCGAAACCTCTTCGCCGGTGGGTTCCGTCCGGCCATTGACATCGCCAAGTCGGTTTCCCGCATCGGCGGCCAAGCTCAGCACCCCCGCATCAAGGAGGAGGCCGGGCGGATGAAGCTGGACTACCTCCAGTTTCTGGAGCTTGAGGTATTCACCCGTTTCGGGGCACGCCTCGAAGCCCCCATGGAGGCGACCATACGGCGGGGGCGTATACTGCGCGAGCTTCTCAAGCAAGACCGCCTCGCGCCCCAATCCATCGAGTACCAGCTCGCCTGGTTGGTGGCCTTCAATGAAGGGCTGTTCGCGGATACACCACCAGGAGATATTTCCACCCGTTTGCAATCCCTGGAAAAGCTGGTGGAGCACGCGGACCTCTCTCTGGACAGCCCCCGCGAAGCATGGGTCGGTGCCGTGACGCCATGGCTCGGCAAGCCGGCCGGCGAGACGGGAACATGAGTCGGCGCCATGAGGTGGAGCAGCATCTTCTCGCCCTCGGGGACATTCGTAGCATCATGAACTCCATGAAAACCCTGGCATATATGGAAACCCGCAAGCTCACGCGCTTTCTCGAGGCCCAGCGGGAGGCCGTCGGCCAGATGCAGGCTGTGGCGGACGATTTTCTGGGACATTACCCCGACCTCCTGAGCACTACCGCTCCCCAAGTCCCGCAGATATGCGTGTTGTTCGGCTCGGAACGGGGATTTTGCGGCGATTTCAACGAGTCTCTGGAGAATGCTTTGAGGGAACCCGGCGTTGGCATGGCCCACCGGCTGGTGGTAGTGGGGCGCAAACTCGGCAGCCGTCTGGAACAGGATCCACGGCTTGCTGCGATCATCGGCGGGGCGAGCGTGGCGGAAGAAATGGAAGAGGTTCTGCTTCAGCTCATTCGAACCCTCACCACCTTGCAGACCCAGAACGGCCCCTTCCCGCTCATTGCGCTGTATCATACGCCCGATGCCCAAGAACCTTTGATTAAGCTGTTGTTACCGCCTTTCCAGCAGCGTCTTCACGCCCCTCGTCCCTTGCCCTACCCTCCACTGCTGAACCTGCCGCCCAAGGCGTTTTTCGCCGGGCTCGTAGAACAGTACCTGTTCGCCGCCCTCCATGAGATCGCCTATGTCTCCCTGATGGCCGAAAATCAGCGCCGGGTACGACATCTCGACGGTGCCGTAAGGCATCTGGATGAACAGTCTGCAGCCTTGGCACGTCGAAGCAACGCCCTGCGCCAGGAAGAAATCATTGAGGAGATCGAGGTTATCCTGCTGGGTTCGGTCAACTGATGGCGCTGGAATACTGACCACGTTAATTTTGACAAAGGCGGTTTGCGGTGTCCTTTTCGTCGACTATTCACAGGAAATTACGAGTACCCCTAAAATCAATTTCCCTGGACTGCCAACACATGGCGTTTCAAATCCGCAAGAAGTGCCTGATCATTGATCACCCGCGGTACCTTATTCTGACCGCCCAGTCTGCCGCGGGTGCGCAGCCAATTCGCAAAGGTCCC
>JAKCBU010000122.1 GCA_021839095.1 Pseudomonadota bacterium
GATCTTGCCACTTCGTGATGGGCATCGGCGGGCGCCGCCGCCAGACCGACACGGGTAAGAATGGGCAGGTCGATAAGATCATCGCCCATATAAGCCACTGCGGCGTCATCCAGGTGCAGCGCGATTTTGAGCTCGGTGTACGCCAGATTTTTATCCGCGCAGCCCTGGTAGATACGCTTCACACCCAGATCATGCGCACGATGGGCAACCGCCGGGGAATACCGCGCGGTGATCATGGCGACCTCGATACGCCGTTCCTGCAGGAGCTTCATGCCATAACCATCACGCACATGAAAAGCTTTGCTCTCCTGACCGTTATCGTCAAAAAACAAACGGCCGTCGGTCAGCACACCGTCCACATCCAGTACCAGCAAACGGACATGGGCGGCCATACTCAACAGACTGGCATCAAGCGACATAGGCGCTCCAGAGGCAGAAAAAATGCATGCTACACCGTGGGCTCACACAATACCCGCGCGCAACAAATCGTGCATATTCAATGCACCGACCAGCCGCGCCTCGGGGTCGGTGACCAGCAGAGCGCCGATTCGGTTCCCTTCCATCAGGGCAAGGGCTTCGGCAGCCAGCGCCTCGGCCGCAATGGTCGTCGGTTGGGCGTGCGCCAGCTCGGACATGGGTCGCTCCCAAAGGTCCTGACGCTGCGCAAAAGCACGGCGCAGATCGCCATCGGTAAATATCCCCAACACCCGATCCTCGGCATCTACCACAGCCGTCATCCCCAATCCTTTGCTGCTGATCTCCAGCACCGCATCCCGCAGCGGCGTATCCGGCCGCACCCGGGGCAGCGCCGCGCCCTGGTGCATCACATCGTGCACCCGCAACAGCAGGCGTTTACCCAGACTACCGCCGGGATGGGACAGGGCGAAATCATCCGCCGAGAAGCCGCGCGCCTGCAACAGGGCCATAGCCAGCGCATCTCCCATGGCCAGCGCCGCCGTCGTCGACGCCGTCGGCGCGAGATTCAGCGGACAGGCCTCGCGTATCACACTACAGTTGAGATGCACGGCGGCGCTCCGCGCCAGGGTGGATTGCGGGTTGCCGGTCATGGCGATCAGGGGCACGGCGAGGCGTTTGACTACCGGAAGAATCGTGAGGAGTTCGGCAGTCTCGCCGGAATTGGAGAGGGCAAGCAGACAATCCTGTCGGGTCAGCATGCCCAGATCGCCGTGACTGCCTTCCGCGGAGTGCAGGAAAAGGGCGGGGCTGCCGGTGCTGGCCAGGGTCGCGGCTATTTTTTTGGCAATGATCCCGGATTTGCCCATTCCACTGACCACGATGCGGCCGGGGCAATTCAACAGGAGTGTGCAAGCCTCGACAAAATCGGCGTCAATGCGCGTTTCCAACGCCGCCACCGCCGCCGCCTCCAGGCGCAGCACCTCTCGCCCGGTGGCCAGCAGGCTTTCCACCGTCACGGCCGAGGGTTGCAACCCCTCAATCCGCATGGGCGGAATCCTGCTTCTGGATCGCCTCATAGACCGCACGGCAGTGAGGATGTTCGGCCATGACCTTGTCTACATCCGCAAAGGATGCGGCCTGCAATAATTTCCAACATTTCAGGTTCTCGACCGCCAGCGCGTCAGGATGCTGGGCATACCAACCCGTGCTTCCCTGCCGGGTCGTGACACTATCCACCGGCCCCCGTGCCCACCACAGGAACAGGGTAAAGAGCGCGAGGGCACCAATAATCACCAAAGCGTAAACCATCTTCATAATATCGCGGCAAACCTACCAGGTAACAGGGTCAAACTTCTTCTTGGTATTGCTGATTCAGCAACTGCACCAACCGCCCTTCCCGCATCACGATGTCGGCCAGCAGCGCGGTGCTCAATGCGGCCCATAGCGCGCGCAATGCGGCAAGATCGGCCCCATCGCTGAACTGGCCGACCACTTCACCGACTTTTTCCAGCGCTTCGCGGGTCTGCAGACTCGTGCTCAGGGCATTCTTGATCTGCTCCCGGGGATGCGGGATCCAACTCCGGTCACTTCCATAAGAACGCAAACGCTCGCCAAAATCGAGCACCCGCTTACGCAATTTGCCCGACAATCCGATCTGGGTGCTGCGCATCTCTCCCCAGACCGCCAGATCCATGAGCAGGCCCCACTCCCGCCGCCAGCGGTCGCGCAGATCCGCCTCCAAACGAACGGCGGCCTGCACCGCCAAAGGATCAAAGCCCACGCCCGGCGACCTCCGCGCACTCTCGTCGCGCCGCCAGCAAGCGCTCCACGGTACCCACGTCTGTCCATCTTCCCCGATACAAGGTCCCCTCCAGCAAACCCGCCGCAATCCACCGCCGCAGCCAAGGGGCCAAAGGGGCGGACTGCTCGGGGAAATCCCGGAACAACGCCGGGTCGAGGCGGGCGATGCCTGCGTAAGTATGACGTTCTTCACCCGTCAAAGCCACCAGGCCGCCGCGCAACGCGAAATCCCCGTGCGGATGTTGCGCCGGGTTGGGCACCAACACCAAGTGACCGCGCGAGGCGGAGGGCTGACACAACCGCGACCAGGGAAAATCGGTGCAGATATCCCCATTCACCAGTAAAAAAGGCGCATCCCCCAAAAGCGGCAAGGCCCGGACGAGAGCGCCACCGGTTTCCAGACGACCGTCACGCTCGTCGCTGTACCGGATGCCAACCCCGTGCCAATCCGTACCCAAGGCTTGCATGAGGACATCGCCCAGATGGCCCACATTGATGACCACGTCGCGAATGCCCGCCGCCGCCAGCGACTCCAGATGACGCACGATCAAGGGCTTCCCGGCGACTTCCAGCAACGGCTTGGGGATGTGGTCGGTGAACGGCCGCAACCGCTCCCCCCGGCCCGCCGCCAAGATCATCGCCCGGGTAACGGTGGTGCCCATGGGGCGAAAAGCGCCTGATAAGACAGCAGCTGGGGATCATCGCCCAAGGCCTCCCAAACGTAGGCCCAGAATCGTGGCAGAAAATCGAGATAAGCGATCTTGCCATCCCGATACGCCAGACGACAGAAAATACCGAGGATCTTGAGGTTACGTTGCAGCGCCATGCGCCCGACACTGACCAGAAAATCCGCCGGGCGGCGGGGTGGCGCGACGCCCGGATGCGCCATCGCCAGAAAATCCAGCGCCCAGGCATCCCGCCGTGCCCGCCCCCAATCCCAGTAACGATCCCAGAGCAGAGAAACCAGATCATAGGTCCACGGCCCGCGCACGGCATCCTGAAAATCGATCATGACCAACGTTGCAGCCCCCTGACAAATGAGATTGCGCGCGTGAAAATCCCGGTGCACCCAGACCTGCGCTTGGCTGGTTGCGTTCTTCAGGAGGACGTCAAAAAGCGTCCGCAGGGCGCCCCCCTGATGCGGGTCCAGGGTCAGGCCGAGATGTTCGCCCAGGTACCAGTCGATAAAAAGCGTCAGTTCCTCTTGCAAGCGGGCGGCCGAAAAAAACGGCAGGGGGGGCAACATGCCCTGTCGCTGTCCGGCCCACTGCAGATCCCGTATCAAAACCATCGCCCGCCGCATCCAACGGTCCACATCCATACCGGTGTCCAGCACGGCTTTTAAATCCACCGTCCCCAAATCTTCCAGCAGCACAAAACCCGGCACCACTTGGGCGGCCAGCACCCGCGGCACCGGCAAGGCCGCTCGGGCAAAGCGGCGCTGCACCCGCAAAAAAGGTAAGATATCCTCCGGCGGCGGGGCATCCATGAAGATCAGATCCCCAGGCAGGCGCCAGTAACGCCGCCCACTGGCATCTCCAGGAATGGCGCGCGCCCGCGTCACGGCCACACCCCGCTGCCGCAGCCACCGACGGGCCGCCGGAGACAGCGGGGCATCTGCCGGAGCGACGCGGGAATCAGCGGCAAGGAAAGATTGCGACATAAAAGCATTCTGTGCGATTTTAGGCCTCTATGAAAAGCCCTCTGCACCACGGTAAAAAGTCCCCGCTTCGACCCAACCGCGCCGAAAGACGCCGGCATGTTGTCCCGCCCGGCATCCGTCAGGCCCTGCTCGGTGCCTTGTTGGTCCCTGGGCTGGCGGTCGCCGCGGCGGCAGAGCACCCGATCACCCTCTATGCCGATCAGGTCAACGGCCTCGGCAGCGGTCACTGGACCGCCAGCGGCAACGTCGAGGTCTTGTACGGCGACCGTCGGGTCTATGCGGACACGGTGCACTACGACCAGGCGCGCGATGAAATCATCGCCGACGGCCATGTGCGCATGGTCAGCCCCGGACTCGTTACGGCCGCCCCCAAAGCCACCATTCATCTGCGGGCCAACGAAGGGGTGATCGTCCACCCCCGCTATTTGCTGGAGGCACAAAATGGTCACGGCCATGCCGCAAATGGCCAGGAACTCAGCAAAGGCCACTATCGGCTCAACGAAGCCTGCTACACCACCTGTGATGGCGAAAAACCCGCCTGGCAACTCTGGAGCGGCCAGATCGACCTCGACCAGAATGACAGCTATGTCTCCACCGCTGACACGACCGTCGATGTTTTCGGGCTTCCGGTATTCTGGATGCCCTATCTCAGCTTTCCGCTGAAGCGGCACTCGGGACTTTTGGCACCCAGCATAGGTAGTTCCACCATCAACGGCTTCTACCTCGGGATTCCCTATTACTTCAACATATCCAGCAACATGGACGACACCGTCACCGTCGACTACTTCGCCCGTCGCGGCGTCATGTTGCAGAATGAATTTCGTTACCTGGAACCCCATTACAATGGCAAGCTCTACCTCGATCTGCTTCCCTCCGATCAGTTGACCCACAAAAACGTCTGGGCGGTTTCCTGGCAACACAATCAGAACCTGGGCGACGGCTTTAGTTTCAATGCCAATTACAACCGCGTCAGCTACAAAAACTTTCTCTCGGATTTCGGCGGGGTTGCGGGATTCGGTAGCAGCTTCGTGGGTGGCATCGGTAATGCGCCCTATCTCACCTCCTCCGGCGGGCTGTACTACGACAACGCCCACATTGAGGCTGGGGCCGCGCTGCAAAGCTACCAGGAATTGGTACCCGGCGGAGTCGCGCCCTACTCCCGATTTCCCCGTCTTTTT
>JAKCBU010000123.1 GCA_021839095.1 Pseudomonadota bacterium
AGGCGGGCGTAGGAGCGCTTCCAGCCAAAGCTTCGCCTCAGGATCGCTAAAAATACGGGCACGCAATGCGGCCCTGTCGAGTTCCCCCCCAGCGCCGAGCAACGCCGGGCCAAAATGCGCGATGATGGCCTGCAGGGCAGAGCTGCCCGGGACCACCAGGTCACGGGCGATGCCATCGGCGTCGAGCACATGCGCGCCCGCGGCATGGAGCATTTCCGCCACGGTGCTCTTGCCGCAGGCTATGCCGCCCGTCAGACCGATGCGCCGCGTCATTCAGGTGCCCAGCAGGTGCAGATAGCCGGAGAGGATGGCTTGCGGCCACAGCAGCATGAGCCAGGCCCCCAAGGCCAGATAGGGGCCAAAGGGCATGGCATAGTCGCGGCCCTTGCCACGCAGCAGGTAGGTCATCGCTACCACACCTCCGCCCAGCGCGGCGATGAACAGGGTCAAAAAGACGGCCTGCCAACCCAACCAGGCCCCCACCATGCCGAGCAGTTTGAGATCGCCCCCGCCCATCCCGTCCCGCCCGCTCATTCGATAATAGGCCACGGCCAGCACCCAGAGACTCCCGTAACCCAGGAACACCCCGAGCAGGGCGTCCGCAGGGGAAGTCAACGCCACCCCTGGCCAGAAGAGGGCCGAGCCATTCAGCAAGAGCCCGAACAGTATACCTGGCTTGGTAATCCGGTCCGGCAGGAGATGGGTTTCCAGGTCGATCATGGTCAGCGCCAACAGTATCCAGGTCAACACCAATGCAGGCAGAAGTGGCCCGCTGAACCCCAACCGCCACACCACCACCACGCTCAGCACCGCCGTCAGCAGCTCCAGCGCCGGATAACGCCAGACGATGGGACTACCGCAATCGTGACAGCGGCCCCGCAACCATATCCAACTCAAAACCGGGATATTCTCCCAGGGACGCAAACTATGACCGCACTGCGGGCAGTGGGACGCGGGATACAGGATCGATTCGTGGCGCGGAACCCGGTGCACCACCACATTCAGAAAACTGCCGATGAGCAGGCCGAGCAGGGCGATCAGCATATAAACCACCCCCTCTCCGATCGACATCATGCGTCCTCTTTCACCTGCAATCGGTGCAACCGCATTTCCAAGGATTGCAGGCTGATGTCCAACAAGCGCGCAGCCTGATGCCGGTCGCCCCCGGCTTGCTCCAGTATCTTGCGCAGCAAAACGGCTTCGGCGGTATCCATACTGGCCGGCGCCACCCCGGATGCCGGGGCCGGCGCCGCGTTGTCCGCCGGGGCGGCACCGGGAGCAGCAAAAATTTCTTCAGGAAGGAACGTTTCGTGCTGTAGGGCGAGGCTACGCTCCAGGAGATTTTCGAGTTCGCGCACGTTGCCCGGAAAGGTATAGAGCCGCAATCGCTCCAACATGCCCGCGGGAAGCCGGGGCGGAGGTCCGCCCGGCGTAGCGCCGATACGCTGGAGAATCGCCTCGACCAACTGAGGGATATCCTCCAGACGCTCGCGCAGCGGAGGCATATGCAGCTTCACCACATCCAGCCGGTAACGCAGATCTTGACGGAAGCTGCCGTCGTTCACCATCTCCTGTAGATCGCGGTGGGTGGCTGAGATGATCCGCACGTCCAGAGCGATTTCCCGGGATGATCCCAACGGTCGTATGGAACGCTCCTGAATGGCGCGCAGGAGTTTCACCTGCATCATCATGGGCAGGTCGCCAATCTCATCGAGGAAGAGCGTGCCGCCGTTGGCCGCCACGAAGAGTCCCTCCCGGCGTTGCACCGCGCCGGAATACGCCCCCTTTTCGGCGCCGAAAAGTTCACTCTCCAGCAGGCCATCGGGGATGGCGCCGCAATTCACGGCAACAAACGGCTTGTCGTGACGCGGTCCCGAGGCATGGACGGCCCGCGCCGCCAGTTCTTTGCCTGTTCCCGACTCACCGGTAATATGGACCGGCGCGTTGCTCCGCGCGACCCGGCGAATATCCTCGCGTAGCCGCTGCATGACGGGGGAATCGCCCAGCAATCGCCGGGTACCATCCGTCTCGGAGGGGGACGGGCAGCTCAAGGCCACCGCCTGCGCCACCAACCGCCGCAACCGCGCCAGCTCGATGGGCTTGGCCATGTAGTCGAAAGCCCCGGCCTGCATGGCCTCCACTGCGCCATCCGCGGAAGAATAGGCGGTGATCACCGCGACGGGCACCTGGGGATGTGATGCGTGCAGACGACGTACCAGTTCAATGCCGGAACCATCCGGCAAGCGCAGATCCGTCAGACACAAAGACGGGGTGGCTTCGCCCAGACGCGCGTAGGCTTCTGCGATGGAATGGGCGCCGATAACCGTGAGCCCCATGCCCTGCAGTGTAATAGCCAGCAGTTCGACAATGTTCGGTTCGTCATCGACAACGAGCGCGGGGGGCAAAGTAGACAGGTCGGCCATCAATCCTCCGTGAGTCCGCCCCAAGAGGGGAGAAAGATCTGGAACAGTGCGCCACCTTGCGGATGGTTCTCACAACGGATACCCCCCCCGTTGATACGCAAAAGTTCGCGCACCATGGGCAAACCCAGCCCAGTGCCTCGCGAATCCGTAGTGAAAAACGGTTCAAAAATGCGCTCCATCAACTCGGCCTTTATACCCGGCCCGAAATCCCGCAACGTCACCAGGACCATGGTTTCTCGCTCCACCCACTCGGACCGTATCTCGACCCGTATCGTAGCATCTTCCGCCGAACCATGCTGCGCACTATTATGGAGCAGGTTCCAGAACACCTGGCGCAATTGCGCCGGGTCGGCATACACGAGCAGGTGCGGCGGCATGTCGTGAATGCAGATCGTCATGGCCGCGAGCATGGGATCGGACTGAATCTGGGAAACCAGGGTCGGTAACCAACTCGCCAGCGCGATGGGCTCAGAACGCGCGGGACTGGGGCGGCCCATCTCCAAAACCGAATCAATGATCGTATTGATACGCACGGTCTCGCGCTCCAAAATCTGGAAGAGGTGCTGTGCATCCGGAGCCTCCACGCTTTCGCTCAAGAGACTGCCCGCATGGCGGATCACACTCAGTGGATTGCGGATTTCGTGGGCGATATTCGCTGCCAGACGCCCCAGGGCAGCCAGTTGCGCCTCCCGCTCACGCGCACGCAGCATTTCGGCATCGCGCAGCAGCAACAGACGGTAGGGACTTTGGGGCAAGTCGATTTTACGGACCACAAGACTCTGTACGCCGTCCTGCAAGGACGGATCCCGCCCACTGAGAGAGATCAACATTTCACTGTCGCTTTGCGCGGACTGGCGCAGTGCCGTGGCCAGGCGTGGCTGCACCAGGTCTATGCCGACCGGTGCGGAAGCCCACAATCGATAACCAGAAAGGGTCCGGGCAATCGGATTACTGAGCACAACCCGATTTTGGCGGTCCAACACAAACACGCCGACATCCATGTGCTGCACAATTTCCTGATTCAAGGCATTGAGATTAACGACCTCCGCGTCCCGCTGCCGGGCCAGGCGATTCCCCTTCTCGAGACTGAGCACCAGACTATCCGCCAGCACCGCCACCGCCACCAGCGCCAGCACGTAGATAAACAGCTGGCCGAGGGGCAAATGTGCATAAGCCATGCCCCCCCAAAAGGATTCGGCAATCAGCAGCGCCAGTAATACCCAGACAAAAATGAAGGCGCTTTGCCCGCGCAGCAGGCTGGCGGCGGATACCAGCAAGAGGAAGGGCAGGATGCTGAAGGGGCCGCTGATCCCCCCTCCGAAGTGCAGCAGCAGCAGTACCAGCAAGGTATCGGTGGCCACCTGGATCCAGGCGTGGTAGAGGGAACGGGTGGGGCGTCGCAGCAGCAGTGCCAGCAGATAACCCAAACTCACCACCGCGGCCACGAGGGTAAGGACACGCAGCAACTCCACATGACCGCCCAGGTCGATGACCGTCTCGCTGACGGGCAGATGGACCAGCACGGCGACAACCGCGGCGATCAGCAGCCGGTATGCGGAAATTCCCCAGAGCCGGTGCCAGTCGCCATCCATTTCAGACACGCTACGCACCTCGTCGACGTGTCCTGCCGCGCATCAATGCTGCTGCGGGAACCACGGCGAGACGCCGACTTCCAACCAGGTCCATCGCGACCTCGGAGCGGACGGCAGGGCAGCCGGAATTTCGTCATGGGCCACCGCATTCACAGGTTGGTCACCCGGAGCACTTCCTCGAGGCTGGTGACCCCTTCCTTAATGCGCCGCAACCCGCTTTGCCGCATGGTCAGAACGCCTTCCTGGGCGGCTTGCCGGGCCAGGTCGAGAGAGGTGCCCCCCCGCATGATCACTTCCCGCATCGCATCGCTCACCGGCATCACCTGATAAAGTCCCATGCGGCCCTGGTATCCCGTTTTGTTGCATTGGTCGCAACCCACCGGCCCCAGAGGACGCCAACCCTGCAGATCCTCAGCCACAAAACCGGCTTCGATCAGGGCCTGTTCAGGGATACGCAGTGGCTTTTTACAATGCGTGCAGAGTTTTCGTACCAGACGCTGCGCCATGACCAAGTGCACGGCACCCGCAATGTTGTAGGTCGGGATACCCATGTTTTCCAGCCGGGTGAGACTCTGCGGAGCGTCGTTGGTGTGCAGGGTGGCGAGCACCAAATGGCCGGTCTGCGCGGCCTTGATCGCGGTTTCAGCCGTTTCCAGATCACGCACCTCCCCCACCATGATGATATCGGGGTCCTGTCGCAGGAAGGAACGCAACGCCGCCGCAAAGGTCAACCCGATGCGTTCGTTGATGTTTACTTGATTGATCCCGTACACCGGGATTTCCACGGGGTCCTCGGCGGTGCTGATGTTGCTGTCACCGGTATTCAGGATGTTGAGGGCGGTGTAGAGCGTGGTCGTTTTACCGGAACCGGTGGGACCGGTCACCAAAATCATCCCATAAGGCCGGTGGATGGCCTCCTCAAAGCCCTTGCGCTGCTCCGGCAAAAAGCCCAAATGCTCGATAGGGACCTTGGAACTGGCCGGATCCAGCAAGCGTAGCACTATGGTCTCACCAAAGCTGGTGGGCAGAAATGAGACGCGAAA
>JAKCBU010000124.1 GCA_021839095.1 Pseudomonadota bacterium
GAGGATGCAATATTCGCAATCATACGCAACTCCTGCGTGAACTCTGAAATGTAACCCGGTGATCGCTTGCTACAGTCGTGCGAAGTGAACAATAACCCGTATATCGATAAATAATAAGTTAAGATTTTTAACTATGATGTTTTACTTATATAAATGGGTTATGGGCCGGCGCTTTAGCCCGTTGCTATCACGTAGATTGCAGTGATGATGGGCGGATTGGTACGGTGGAGGTACTGATGACGGTCTGGATGTTTTACCGCAAGGGGGCGTTACGGTTGGGTTGAGGGCGCTCTCTTCACGATTGTAGCGACTTCATCGCCATCTGTGGATCAGTCGCTACAACCGTCCAACAGGAGCCAAAGCATCGGCACACAGATTCAGCCAATGGCAAACAGGAATGTCACTCCCGCTTTGCAGGTGCATCTGGCAGCCTACATTGGCCGTGGCGATGCAGTCCGGCCGCCCTGCCTGCAAAGCCTCCAGTTTCTGATTGCGTAGCAGCTCGGACAGCATAGGCTGCAAAATTGAGTAACTGCCTGCCGACCCACAACAAAGATGGCTATCGCGGACACTGGTCAATCGGTAACCGGCCAGTTGCAGGAGTATTTCGACCCCGCCTTGCAAGCGCTGGGCATGTTGCAGGGAACAGGGGGCGTGGAAGGCGACTGTGCCGCGACTATCGGCCACGAATGGGATTTCCCCTGCGCGTTCCAGGAGCCATTCACTAGGATCGCAGGCCAAAGCGGCGACACGCGCGGCCTTTTCGGCATAGTCCGGGTCGTTTTGTAGTGCTTCTCCATATTCCTTGATCATGATGCCACAGCCGCTGGCGCTGATCAGAATGGCTTCAGCGCCGGCTTCGATCAGCGGCCACCATGCGTCGATGTTGCGACGCATGTAATCGTGGGCTTCGCTGTGGGCGCTGAGGTGCAGGCTGAGGGCACCACAGCAACCGGCACTGGCTGGCACATCGACAGCCACACCGAGGGTGCCGAGTATCTGCGCCAGCGCTGCCCCGGTCGAGGGGGTTATCACGCTTTGCACGCATCCGGCCAGGGCAATGACCCTGCGCGTCGTATGGACCGTGACCTGGGGCGCCGTGAGCCGGGGCTTGGGCAGGGCTGGGACCTTGCGCGCCAAGGCTTCCGGCAGCAGGGGTTTGCAGGCATCGCCGAGTTGTACCAGCAGACGGAAGCGCTCGGGATGAGGGACGATAGCACGCAGCAGCTGGCGCTTCACCCGCTCCAGTGCCGGGCGACCCACTTTCGCTTCAATATGCGCGCGACCGATTTCCGCCAGCCGCGCATAGCGCACACCGGAAGGACAGGTGGTTTCGCAGGCGCGGCAGGTGAGACAGCGGTCCAAATGCTGCAGGGTGTGTTCCGTAGCCGGGGCACCGGCGAAGAATTCCTTGATGAGATAGATGCGACCGCGCGGGCCATCCAGCTCGTCGCCGAGAATCTGGTAGGTAGGACAGGTGGCGATGCAGAAGCCACAATGGACGCAACTGCGCAGGATGGTATCGGCTTCAGCCACATCAGGGTCGTCCTGAAAGCGAAGGGCGATGTGGGTTTGCATGGGCAGACCTCAGAAGGCGACGTAAAAACGACCAGGGTTGAGGATGGCGCGCGGATCGAAGGCCGTTTTGAGCCGTTGTTGTATGGCCAGCAACGGTGGCGTGAGGAGATGAAAGACCTCACCGCGGCGGTCGCCGCCGCGAAAAAGGGTGGCGTGGCCACCGTGCTCCGCCGCCAACTGCCGCAAGGCCATCGCATCGCGGGCACCACGCAGCCAGCGCTGACCGCCGCCCCATTCGATGAGGGTTCGGCCCACGAGCGGCAAGGGCGGTGTGGCCGGGGCAACCGCCAGACGCCACAAGGGCGTGTCCCCCTGAAAAAAAACGTGCCGCTGTTCGCGCAGGGACACCCAGAAGGCTGCCGCCTCGGCATCGGGCAACCTTTCGCCGCTCATCCGGGTCTGAGCCGCACGCACGGCGCTTCCTGTGCCGGAAAGACGTATATACAGGTGCTTGCCGTCATAAACGGTAGCGGAGAGCGGCAGGGGTTGTCCAGCCCAGTGATTCATGCGTTGGACGGCGGTAGCGGGGTCCATCGGCTGCACCAGAGTCACGGTGTTATCGGGACGCGGCAGCACCTTGAGGCTCACCTCGAGCAGGACGCCCAGGGTGCCGAGCGCGCCCACCATCAAACGGGAAACATCATAGCCGGCGACATTTTTCATGACCTGCCCGCCGAAGCGCAGGATTTCGCCCTGTCCGTTGAGGATACGCATGCCCAGCACCGTGTCGCGGGCCGACCCGGCGTAGGGACGGCGTGGCCCCGAAAAACCACAGGCCAGCGTGCCGCCGATGGTGGCGGCGGGTCCGAAGTGAGGGGGCTCGAAAGGGAGCATCTGCCCGGCTTCCGCCAGTTGTGCCTCCAGAGTTTGCAAGGGGGTGCCTGCACGCAGGGTGATGAAAAGCTCGTTGGGTTCGTAGTCGGTGATGCCCTGATGGCCGCTGAGATCAAGCCGATCGCATTCCGGCGTTCGGCGGCCATAGAACGCCTTGCTCCCGCCGCCGCGAATGGCGAGGGGCCGGGATCTGGCGTGGGCCTCCTGCACGATCGCCTGTAAGGTCCGGCTCTGGTCCATGTCAAAAACGCTCCAGTTCGGGGAAAGGCAACTGGCCATGATGCACATGCATGGCCCCCAGCTCGGCGCAGCGATGCAGGCTGGGCACGGCCTTTCCGGGATTGAGGCGACCTTCGGGGTCGAAGGCGTGTTTGATGCGATGCAACTGTGCCAGTTCGGCGGCGTTGAACTGGACGCACATGCTGTCCAGTTTCTCGACACCGACGCCGTGTTCGCCAGTGATACTGCCACCGACGGCCACGCAGAGTTCAAGGATGCGGCGTCCAAACTCCTCGGCGGCATGCAGCTGTCCCTCGGCATTGGCGTCGTAAAGAATCAGAGGGTGCAGATTACCATCACCCGCGTGGAAAACGTTGGCGACCCGCAACCCATATTCGGCGGACCAGGCGGTGATTCGCCCCAGCACCTCCGCCAGACGCTGGCGCGGAATGGTCCCGTCCATGCAGTAATAATCCGGAGCCAGACGCCCCACCGCCGGAAAAGCCGCCTTGCGGCCTTTCCAAAGCAACATGCGGGTCGCGGCGTCCTCGGCAATGCGGATAGCGCTGGCGCCGTGGCCTTGGAGTATTGCTTCGACCTCCCGTACCCGCTCTCTCAGCTCTACGACGGGGCCATCCAACTCACAAAGGAGGATGGCGGCGGCATCGCGGGGATAACCGGCATGGACAAAATCCTCCGCGGCTTCAATGGCGAGCCGATCCATCATCTCTAGACCGGAGGGAACGATGCCTGCGGCAATGATGGCGCTGACCGACTCCGCTGCCGCCTCGACGCTGGAAAAGGCGGCCAGCAGAACGAGGACATGCTCCGGCACAGGCAACAAACGCACCGTGCATTCCGTCACCACGCCCAGCAGCCCTTCGGAACCGGTCATCAGCGCCAGCAGATCGTAGCCGGGGCTGTCGGGGGCCTGACTGCCGATCCGCAGGATTTCGCCCCCGACGGTCAATACCTCCAGTTCCAGGAGGTTGTGGACGGTGAGCCCGTATTTCAGGCAATGCACGCCGCCGGAGTTTTCCGCCACGTTGCCGCCAATACTGCAGGCGATCTGCGAGGAGGGGTCGGGAGCGTAATACAGGCCCACGGGGCGAGCCGCCTCGCTGATGGCCAGATTACGCACACCTGGCTGCACCCGCGCGGTACGGTTCTCCCGATCGATGGCAAGGATATCACGCAGGCGAGCTAGACTGAGGAGGACGGCGCCGCGGATCGGGCGCGCGCCCCCCGATAGACCGGTACCCGCGCCACGCGGCACTACCGCCACGCCATAGCGCTGGCAAAGTCGCAGGACCGCCTGCACACCCTCCCGGTCCGTGGGCAAGACCACACAGAGCGGCAACTCGCGCAGCACCGAGAGTCCGTCACACTCATAGGGGCGTAGCTCTTCCGCACTGCTCAATACCGCATCCGCAGATAGCGCCGCCCGCAGTTCGGCGAGGAAGGCGGCGCTGTCAGGAGGGGCAGACACGGAACGCGTCACTCAATTGCCGCGCCGCGTAAACGCCGACGGACGAGCGCGAGGCCCTCCGCATCGCCCACATTGCCGGGGAAAATCACCACCGGCAGATTGGGCGTGCGGGGATGATCAGCAGGACAGACCACTACCGAGCAGCCCGGTAGAATCTGCCCCATGACCCGCGCCATGCGCAGGGCAAGACCACTGCTGAGCACATCATTGGAGGTAATGCCGCCCTTGCTGACGAGGAAACCGAGATCCTTCGGCAAGTTTCGGACGACCTCCATCAAGAAGGCCGACACCGCCTCCCCAAAGGCCAGGCGAGCAGCCTGATCGGCAAAGCGGCGCTCACTGCGGCTGGTGTAGATGACCACGTCTAACCCTTTGTCGTGCGCCGCTGCCGCCCGCTGCAAAATGGCTGGCAATTGCCTGGACCGCGCGTCGCCTGCGCAGGCATCCACATTCACCTCGATCGCCTCCAGACCGGGCTCTTGCAGTAGGCGCTCCAGTTGCTCGGTGGTTTTGCGCACATGGGAGCCGACCACGATGGCACCCGGCTTGCCGCCGCGTACCAGTCGCGCCATATCAGTGGCCGCGACCGGCTGCGGCGGCAAGTCCGCCAGTGCCGTCAACAGGCTGGCGGCACTACGGAACAGGAAGCGCTTGCCCTGCGCCGCTGCCACTCGCAAATCCCGGGCAAAAGCGGCGAGATCGGCAGGTTCCACGGCATCCACCACCACACAAGCATTGTCCTTGAGCGCCAGCAGACGCGGCAGACAGCCGGCGTGCAAATCCGCCAGCGTGAAGCGCTCCACCGCCGCCGCCGGAATCCGCCCCTGGGTCTTCTCCTCCACATAGTCCGGCAGAAAGCTGTGATCGAAGGCGAACACCGAATCCTTCGCAAATTCGGTCTCATGGGCGGGCGTTTCCACACCGTT
>JAKCBU010000125.1 GCA_021839095.1 Pseudomonadota bacterium
TTTCGGTGGGGGCTGGCGCACGGACGGCAACCCCGCTCCTGGCGACTGCGGGTGCCGGACACCCTGCCCCCCTGGGAGGACCGTTTTCATGGCCGGCAAGATACGCCCGCCCCCCAGGGCGACCCCGTGCTGCTGCGCGCGGACGGCTACTTCGCCTATATTCTGGCTTGCGTCGTGGACGACGGGGCGCAAGGCGTCAGCGAGGTGATCCGTGGCGGTGACCTGCTCTCCATCACCGGGGTGCAGCGCCATCTGCAAAACGCGCTGAACCTGCCCCACCCGCAATATGGGCACCTGCCCCTGCTGTGCAACGCGGAGGGACGCAAGCTGTCCAAAAGTGCCGACAGCCCCGCCTGGACGGGCGACCCCAGTCAGGCCTGGGAGGAGACGCTGCGGGCGCTGGGCTGGACAACGCCTGCCGGGCTGCGGGGGGCTTCCGCCGGAACGTGGCGCGACTGGGCGCTCGCGCGGATGGCGGAAGGGCAGCCGCTGTATCGCATATCTGCCGGCGCCACTGGCCCGCGCCGGCAGACGGCGTTAAGCTGACGGTCATGCACTTCCCTCCCCTCACTCCCGCCACCCTGATCCGCCGCTACAAACGCTTTCTCGCCGACTGCGCGTTGGCCAGCGGCGCCGTGATCACCGCGCACTGCCCGAACTCCGGGAGCATGCGCGGTTGTGCCGAGCCCGGTCAGCCCGTCCTGCTCTCCCTCAGCGACAACCCGCAACGCAAGCTGCCCTGGACCTGGGAGCTCTACTGGAGCGGCGCCAGCTGGGTGTGCGTCAACACCCAACGGCCCAATGCCGTGGTCGCCGAGGCCATCACGGCGGGCGCCATACCCACCCTGCAGCACTATCCCCGACTGCGCCGGGAAGTGGCCTATGGGACCCGCGCACGTGTCGATATCCTCCTCAGCGCGGCGGACCGGCCGCCCTGCTATCTGGAGGTCAAGTCCTGCACCCTGCTGGAGGATGACGGCGTCGTTCGCTTCCCCGATGCCGTCAGCGATCGCGCCCTGCGCCACCTGGGCGCCCTGACGGAGGTGGTCCGCGGCGGCGGGCGGGCGGTCATGCTCTTTCTGATCGGCCGGGAAGATGGTCAGGGCTTCGCCCCCGCCGACGCCATCGATCCCGCCTACGGAAAGGCCCTGCGCCAGGCACGCGCCGATGGGGTGGAAATTCTGGCCTACCGGACCCACGTCAGTCCTGATAAAATGTGTCTCAGCGCGGCGGAAACGCTTCTCTTTTAGCCGCTTCAGGAGAACAGCATGTTACAACGCAGTAAAAAAATGCTCCAAGGGAGCATCAAAACGCCGGATGAAATCGAGAAGATGCGAATCGCCGGCCAGCTCACCGCCATGGTGCTGAAGATGATCGCCCCCCATGTGCAGGCGGGCATCACCACGGGAGAGCTGGATCGCATCTGCCACGATTACATCGTGAATGACTTGCGGGGCATCCCCGCTCCGCTCAACTACCAGCCCAGCCCGGAATACCCGCCCTTCCCCAAATCCGTCTGCATTTCCCTCAACCATGTGATCTGCCACGGTATTCCCGGTGACCGCGTACTGAAGGACGGTGACCTGCTCAATATCGACGTCACCGTCATCAAGGATGGCTATCACGGCGACAGCAGCAAAATGTTCACTGTCGGCACCGTACCGCTGCGCGCACGACGGGTGATGGAAGTGGCGCACGAATCCATGGTGCGCGGTATTCAACAGGTGCGGCCAGGGGCGACACTGGGCGATGTCGGCCACGCCATCCAGAGCTATGCCGAGGCCCAGCATTGTTCCGTGGTACGAGAGTTTTGCGGACACGGCATCGGCCGTCTTTTCCACGACGAGCCGCAGGTGCTGCACTACGGCAACCCCGGTGAGGGCGTGGAACTGGTGGCGGGCATGACCTTCACCATCGAACCGATGGTGAATGCCGGCAAGCGCCATATCAAGGCGCTACCCGATGGCTGGACCATCGTCACCAAGGATCACAGTGTCTCGGCGCAGTGGGAACACACCATTCTGGTCACCGACGATGGCTATGAAGTGCTCACCCAACTGCCTGGAGACCCCATCTAGGCATGCCGAACCGCGTCGCACGCACTGAGGCGCCGACACCCCCCGTGACCCTGCGCGAAGGCCGGGGTTCTCTGCGGGCGGGCTTTTCGCCGCGGCAAAGCAGCCGCGCCTTACTCCGTCAGCACTGTCGTCTGGTGGACGATACCTTGCGCACGCTCTGGCGAACCTCATCGGGTGCGGACGGCGGCGTCGCCGGAGCCCTCACCCTGGTGGCGGTGGGCGGTTATGGACGTGGCACGCTCTTTCCCGGTTCCGATATCGATCTGCTGATTCTGACCCCCGCCATACTCACGGCTGCCCAAAAAAACTTCGTCGAGGGCTTCCTCACCGGTCTCTGGGACTTGCAGATGCAGGTGGGTCACAGCGTCCGCGGCATCGATGCCTGCCTGGAGGAAGCACGCCAGGATCTGGGCATCGCCACCACACTGCTGGAATCCCGTTATCTCGCCGGGTCGCGTATTCTGCTGCGGCAATTGGATGACGCCTTGCACGATGCCCCCCCCTGGTCACCACCGCTCTTTTTCGCGGCCAAGCTGGCGGAGCAGGAAAACCGGCATGCGCGTGGCAGCGATACCGCCTTCCACCTGGAACCAGACCTCAAGGAAGGACCCGGCGCGCTGCGCGACATCCATCATCTGCAATGGCTGGCGGCCAGCGTTTTCAAAGAGGGGAGCCTGCGCCGGCTGCGCGATGCGCAGATCATCACCCACGAGGAATATCGTCAACTCCTGCGCGCGCAAGCCCTGCTCTCCCGCCTGCGGATCGCCCTGCACTACGCCACCGGGCGCCAGGAAGACCGCCTGCGCCTCCATTTGCAGATTCCGCTGGCCCAGCAGCTGGGTTATACGGATCGACCCGGACGCAGTGCCGTTGAGCAACTGATGCAAAAATTATATCGCGCCTTCGCCGACATCCTCCGCATCTCCGCCATTGCGCAGGAGAACATCGCGCAGCGGCTGGCCGCCCACTCCACCACCTCCCCGGTCACCGACCAGCGCGTCGCGCTGCCCATGCCCGCGCTGCAGCGCGATGACCCGCGGCTGTGTCGGCACGTCCTGACCCTGTTCCGCCGCTTGGCGGAGGACCCCCGGCGGCGCACCCTCGACGCCCATACGCAGCGCCAGATCCATGCGTTGCGCAGTGCCCTTCATCCCGGCGACCTCGACCGTGATCCGGTCGCGCAGGGACTGTTTCTCGCCATTCTCGCGCAACCCGATGGCGCCTATCGCAGCCTCAGGCTGATGCAGCAGTGCGGCATCCTGGCCCGGCTGCTCCCCGCTTTCGGACGGATCACCGGGCGCATTCAGCACGACCTCTTCCACGTATACACCGTCGATCAGCACACCCTCTTTCTGCTGCACAACCTGGGACAACTCTGGACCCACGAAGCCCCCCAGATGCCCGTCGCCGACATCGCCTGGGCACATGTCGAAAAGCCGGAATTGCTGGTACTCGCCGGCCTTTTCCATGATATCGGCAAGGGGCGTGGCGGGGACCACTCCAAAATCGGCGCCCAGGAAGCCCGGCGTTTCGCCCGGCGCCTACGGCTGCCGCCCCGCGATGCCGAACTCATCGTCTGGCTGGTGGAACAACACCTGCAGATGTCCAGCGTCTCCCAACGGCGCGACCTGGAAGACCCCCAGGTCATTCGCGATTTTGCCGACCTGGTCCAGGATGAACGGCGCCTTGCCCATCTTCTGCTGCTCACCGTCGCCGACATGCGCGCCACCAATCCCGAACTCTGGAGCGACTGGAAAGCGTTGCTGCTCAGCACCCTGTACCGGGCCACCGCCAATGCGCTGCAACGCGCGGAACGCCAGATCCAGGATCTGCCCCAAATCGTCGCCGACAAGCAGAAATCCATCCTGCGGGAGATCACACCGCTGGATCAGGCGCGGGCACAGAAGCTCTGGCAACGCCTTTCCGGCCCCTATTTCCTACGCTACAGTGAAAGCGAACTGCTCTGGCATTGTCAGGAAATACTCGCTCACAAAGGTCGAAAAACGCTCGTCGCGGTACGGCCTCATGCCCCTGAAGGCAGCGAAATCCTGATTTACAGCGCCGACCGGCCCGGACTGTTCCAGCAGATCACCGGAGCGCTCGACCGTCACTCCCTGAACATCGTCGACGCCCGGATCGATACCAGTGAAGACGGACACGCCATCGATACCTTTCTGGTCATCGACAACAGCCATGCCTTCGCCCACAGCGCCCAGGCCCATGCCGATCTCGGCACCGAACTTTGCGCGGTCATCGAAGGAGAGGCGGTCAGCACGCCCCGTTTCGGTCCACGCCACCGTGATCCGCGCCACCGCTTTTTCGCCAATATTCCGGCCGAGATCCGGGTGGACAACCGCGCCCTGCCCCGCTATACCCTGCTGGAGATCCGCGCCGCGGATCAACTGGGGCTGCTGTACCGGGTCGGCGAAGCGCTATGCGCGCTGCAGCTCAATATCCACGGCGCCAAGGTGTCCACTTTCGGTGAGCGGGTGGAGGATACCTTTTTCATTCTCAATGAGCGGGAGCGCAAACTGACAGAAGCGCAGGTCACGGCATTGACCCAAACCTTGAACGACCTCCTGAACGGCAAGGCCGCGTAAACGATGCGATGTGGTCAGGCGCGCGCGCATTCCCCGCACATCCGTCCTTCTTTCAGGCAGGTTCAATAGCATGTGGTCTCTTTTTCTTCCCGATGCCCGGCGGCGGCGCGACCGCGCCCTGGCCCTCGCGGGTGTGCTGCGCAGCGCCCTGCTGGTACAGCAGATCGCGCGCCACGGCACGCCACCGGGAGAACTCCTGCAGATCTGCATACAGAGCGTTCTCGCGCTGGAGAGTCAGGACAGTCTGCGTGCCCTGGGGGATATCGACAGCCTGCGCCAGCCCCTGGCTTTGCTTTGCCCCCTGCT
>JAKCBU010000126.1 GCA_021839095.1 Pseudomonadota bacterium
TGGCTGCTGGCGATAGAAGCGCTGCTGGTGCTTCCCTATCTGATCGGACGCCTGACATTGCCAGAAAGTGTGCGCTGGTGCATGGGGCGGGGTCGCAACGCACAGGCGCTACGTACCCTGGAAAGCCTCGCCCCCCAGCAAAAAGAGGGGCTGAGCGCCATGGTCCGCCATTTGGGCCGCAAAACCCATCAAGTCGCCAAAGTGCGTCCGGGCCGGCGCATGGGCATCGGCACGCTCTTTTCCCCGGCCTACCGGCGCCGTACCTTCCTGGTGACTCTACCCTGGTTTTTCATGGACGTGGCCACCTACGGCGTCGGCCTCTTCACCACCATTCTGCTCGGCACCATGCGTAGTAGCGGGGCCCCCGGCCTGGGCACCCTGACCAAGGATTTCACCAACGCGCTGGACAGCGGCAAAGTGGACGTCTTTCTTCTGCTCGGTTCCCTGCTTTCCCTCTGGGCGGTACCCCGTCTGGGCCGGATTCGCATGCAGATCATCGGATTCACGGGCATGAGCCTGGGGATGGGGTTGCTCTATCTCGCCACCGGCATGACCGGCGGCAGCGGTGCCCACCTGCCCTTCGTTTTGCTCGGTTTCATCACATTCAACCTCTTCATGACCGCCGGACCCAACGCCACCACCTTCATCCTCCCCACGGAAATGTATCCGACCCAGGTGCGCGCCTTCAGTGCCGGATTCGCCGCCGCCGTCGCCAAAATCGGCGCCACCATCAGCGTGTTTTTACTGCCGGTGATTCAATCGGCGCTGGGCGTTACGATGGTGCTATTGTTGATGGGCGGGGTCAGCCTGCTCGGCCTGCTCATGACTTACCTTTTTCGCGTACAAGGCCACGGCCTGACGCTGGAAGAGCATCACGGACCGACTTTACCGCAATGACCTTATCCCGAAGGGGGACCAGACATGCCTTATGCCCATTTCGATGCCCTGTTAGCCGCGGTGGCGCCTCTGGACGACATCCCGGTGGCCGTGGTGGATGCCGCCGAGGAGCATGTCCTGCGCGGCGCCTGCGAAGCCAAAATCCAAAGTATCATCGAGCCCATTCTCATCGGCGACGAACCCCGAATTCGCCACCTGCTGCGCACACTGGAGACCGACTTCGGATACTGCCCCGCATTGCGTATCATACATGCCGACAGCGCGGAAGCCGCCGCCGAGCGGGGGGTGGAACTGGTGCTCTCCGGGGAGGCCAAGGCGCTGATGAAGGGGCATCTGCACAGTGACGCCTTCCTCCATCCCATTCTCGCCAAGCTGCGTACGGATCGGCGACTGTCCCACGTCTTCGTCGCCGACCTCAAGACCTATCCCAAGCTCCTGCTGATTACCGACGCGGCCATCAACATCACGCCGGATCTGCTCACCAAGGCCGCCATCCTGCAAAACGCCATCGATCTCGCGCACCTTCTCGATGTCGCGGAGCCCAAGGCGGCGATTCTTTCGGCGGTGGAGATCATCAACCCCGCCATCGTCTCGACGATGGATGCCGCCTGCCTGTCCAAAATGGCGGAGCGCGGACAGATCACCGGCGCGCGGGTGGACGGTCCTCTCGCCTTCGACAACGCCATTTCCAAAGAGTCGGCACGAATCAAAGGCATTCACAGCAGCGTGGCCGGAGAGGCCGACATCCTCGTGGTCCCCGATCTGGTGTCCGGCAATATTCTCGCCAAAGATCTGGAGTATCTGGCTGGCGCCACGCTGGCGGGCATCGTGATGGGAGCCAAGGTGCCCGTCATCCTCACGTCCCGCGCCGATCCTGCCCGCGCCCGTCTGGTTTCCGCCGGTCTCGCGGCACTCGTGCATTATCGCCGGCTGGAGCGATTGCCATGACCGCAGGCGACACCCTCTGCCCGCCCATCGCTGTCCTCACCCCGAACCCGGCGCTTGATATCGCCTATGCAGTGCCCTGCCTGATCGCGGACCAAAAAACCCATGCCACATCCACCCGCTATGATCCGGGTGGCAACGGCATCAACGTCGCCCGGGCCCTCAAGAAGCTGCTGGTCTACGCTCGCAGTTGCTGCGTCATTGCGGGCAACGTGGGCGAGTTGTTGCAAAAACTGTTGCTGCATCAACTGGATGATCTCCATTGTGTATACGTGGAAGGGGAAACCCGTATCAATGCGACCATTTTGCAGGAGAATCCCAGCGCCCAGTTCGAGGTCACCGGCATCGGACCACGGATCTCGGAGCTCGCCCTGACCGAGATGCGCGAAACGTTTCTGAAGCTGTGCAAGGAGGGTTTCGCGGTGCTCACCGGCTCCGTGCCTCCGGGTGTGGAGGATCACTTCTACGGAGACATGGTGGATCACGTCCATGCCGCCGGTGGACGGTCCATCGTGGATGCCCATGGCGCTCTTCTGCAAAACGCCCTGCTCCACCACCCCTTTCTCATCAAGCCCAATCGCTACGAACTGTCCCTGCTGTGTCGCCGAGAGCTGCCCACCTTGGAAGCGGTGGCCCAGGAGGCCCGCGCCATACAACGGGGCGGGGTGCATTACGTGTGCGTCTCCCTGGGGAGCGACGGCGCGTTGCTGGTGGGACCGGAGGGCAGCTATTTCGCCAAGGCGCCGCCCATATCGGTGCAGTCCACGGTCGGTGCGGGCGACTCCATGGTCGGGGGGCTCGTCGCGGCCCTCGCTCACGGTCAACGTCCTGAAGAGGCCCTGCGTCTCGCGGTCGCCTGCGGCAGCGGTACCGCCGCCCGTCCCGGTACCGAGATTTTCTCCCATAACGATCTGGATGCGTTACTGCGCCAGACCGAAGCGCGCGCACTCGACATTTAAGAGCCTCTAAGGGCGGGGCGTCCCCCACCGGCAGCAGGGGTCGCCTTCCGCGCGATCACATGGAGATGTTCTATACTTAAAAGGCTATGGTCGGTCGCCGCCCTGGCTTTCCCAGCCTGATCGTTCCGCGCCGCGTTGACCGGGCAGGCGTCTATAATTGTGCAGGGGTTCGCGCCCCATCCCCACCCGCAACGGACGAGGTACCCCATGGCCGAGACAGCAACGGACATCCTGATCGTCGGCGGCGGTCCCGCTGGCATGATGACCGGCATCACCGCTGCACAGTTCTGGCCGCATAAACACGTATTGGTCATCCGGCCTGAGATGGATGCCGTCATCCCCTGTGGCATTCCCTACATCTTCGGAACACTGGGCGGCACCGATGAGGACATGGCCGGACGGGCACCTCTGCTGGCGGCGGGTGGGCGGATTCAGATCGGTTCCGTCCAGCGCATCGACCGTGCCACACGCACCGCGGTGCTCGCCAATGGGGATATGCTGCGCTGGGAACGGCTGGTGCTGGCCACTGGCGCCGAGAACTTCATTCCGCCGATTCCCGGCACCGACCTCGATGGGGTCTTCAGCATACGCAAAGACTATGACTACCTGGACCAGCTCTTCAGCACCCTGATCCCGAGCATCAAGACACTGGCCATCATCGGCGGGGGGTTCATTGGGGTGGAGTTTGCCGATGAAATCCGCAAACGCGGTATCGAAGTCCACCTCGTGGAGAGGCTGCCCCATTTAATGCAGGCCGCCTTCGACCTGGATGCCTGTGCGGCGGTGGAGAAGCAGTTGCGGGCCCATGGGGTTCATATCCATACCGGAGCCCAGGTGGAGGCGCTGCTGCCCGGCGCCAGCGGCAAGCGGGTCGGGCAGGTGCAAATTACCGGGCAGGAGGCGCTCACGGTGGACGCCGTACTCATCGCCATCGGCACCCGCCCCCAGGTTACGCTGGCCAGGGAGATGGGGTTGACCCTCAGCCGCTCCGGCGGGATCTGGGTGGATGCCTTCCAACGATCCCGTGAAAATCCGGACATTTTTGCCGTAGGCGATTGCGCCCACAAGCAGGATTTTTTCACCCGCAAGGCCAATCACGCCATGATCGCCTCTCAGGCCGCCGCCGAGGGCCGCATTGCCGGGATGAATCTGTACGGCCTGCGTCAACCCCGCTACAATGCCGGCTCCGTGAGCATCTACGCCAGTGAAATCGACGGTTTGGCCTTCGGTGTCGCCGGTCTGACTCAACACCAGGCGGAACAGGAAGGCTTTCCCATCCTCGTCGGCGAAGCGCGCCTGCCCGATCACCACCCCGCCTCCATGCCCAATACCACGGAGATTTACTGCCGGATCATCTTCGCCGCCGATTCCCTGCAGATTCTCGGCGGTCAGGTGCTCGGCGGCGCCACCACCGGCGAATTGGTCAACACCATCGGTCTCGCCATCCAGATGCATGCCTCCGCCCCCGATCTGGCCAGCATGCAGTTCGGCAGCCAGCCGCGTCTGACGCCCTCCTTGCACCCGCTGGTGGCCGCCACCGGCGACGCCCTGCAACGTCACTACGCGACCATGTACCCTTGCGACACAGGAGCCCATCATGCCTAAGATCCCTCAAGCACCGCTCGGCATCCCCGCCGAAAGCGCCCGCCGCTGGACGGAAAACTATCGCCTGGCCACCCAAGACAGTGGACGCCTGTTCCTCATGGCCGGCGATCAGAAAGTCGAACATCTCAACGATGATTTCATCGGCGGCCGTGTAGCGACGGATGACGCCGACCCGGAACATCTTTTTCGCATCGCCAGTGAGGCGCCGGTGGGCTGCTTTGCCGCGCAGATGGGCCTGATCGCCCGCTACGGCATGGATTATCCAGACACGCCCTACCTGCTCAAACTCAACAGCAAGACCCACCTGATCCCCACGGCGCAACGTGACCCGGTGAGTCTACAGTGGCAGAGCATGGCGCAGGTCCGCGATTTTGTCCGTCATTCCGGTCTCAAGGTGGTCGGTGTCGGCTACACCATCTACCCCGGCTCCGAATTCGAGCCGACCATGCTCAGCGAAGCGGCACGCCTCATCCGGGATGCCCACGCCATGGGACTCCTGGCCGTGATCTGGGCCTATCCACGCGGCCAGGCGGTAGGCACGCGCGAGCAGGACGCCCACCTTATCGCCGGGGCAGC
>JAKCBU010000127.1 GCA_021839095.1 Pseudomonadota bacterium
GTTTCTCTCCTCCGTCATCCACGAACATGTGCAGGCGCTCTTTCCGGGCCTGACCATCCAGGGTTTTTATCAGTTTCGGGTGACGCGCAACAGTGAACTCTTTGTGGATGAGGAAGAGGTGGACAATCTCCTCGACGCGCTGGCCGATGAACTGCCGCTGCGCCCCTTTGGCGAGGCGGTACGGCTGGAGGTCGCTAACAATTGTCCGCGGGAAGTGGTTGAATATCTTCTGAAACATTTTGAACTGAGCGAGAGCAACCTGTATTCGTTGCAGGGTCCGGTGAATCTGTCACGGCTCGCGGCCATCATCGAAATGGTCCCACGTCCCGACTTGCTTTATCCACCCTTCGTACCGGGGCTGCCACCGGTTTGTTCACACCCCGAGAACATATTCGCGCAACTGCGGGAGGCGCCCATCCTGCTCCACCACCCGTACCAGAGCTTCAACCCGGTTCTGGATTTTCTCCGCCAGGCAGTCAGCGATCCAAAAGTCATCGGCATCAAGCAGACGCTGTACCGCACCACCCCCGACTCTCCCATCATCGACGCGTTGATAGAAGCGGCCATGGCCGGGAAACAGGTCACGGCAGTGGTCGAACTCAAGGCCCGCTTTGACGAAGCCAATAACATCCGGATGGCCGAGCGCCTGGAAGAAGTGGGAGTGCAGGTGGTATACGGCGTGGTCAATCACAAGGTGCATGCCAAGATGATTCTCATCCTGCGCCGTGAGGAGGACGGGATCCGCCTTTACGGGCACCTGGGTACGGGCAATTATCATCCCCGCAATGCGCGGATTTACACCGATCTCAGCCTGCTCACAGCAAATCCCGATATCACGGCGGACATGAATGACCTGTTCATGCATATCACCGGCATGGGCAAGGCGCCACAATTGCGCTGCCTGCTGCAGAGTCCCTTTACGATGTTCCAGGGAATACAGGATGCCATCGATACGGAGATCCGGCACGGAAGCAAAGGCCGCATCATCGTGCGGGTGAACGCGCTGGTCGACCCCGATCTGATTCGCGCCCTGTACCGGGCCTCCCAGGCCGGGGTGGAAATCGACCTGGTGGTGCGCGGCGCTTGTGCCTTGCGCCCCGGCGTACCGGGTGTCTCCGATCATATCCGGGTACGTTCCGTTGTCGGCCGTTTCCTCGAACACAGTCGCGTCTATTACTTCGGAAACAACGGGCATCCCCGTCTCTGGATATCGAGTGCCGACTGGATGGGGCGCAATCTTTTTCGCCGTCTGGAAGTCGCGGTACCCATTACCGACCCCGACTTGCGCGCCCGCATACTCACGGAAACCCTTCAGCTATACTTGGAAGATGACTGTAACGCTTGGGCGATGCGTGCAGATGGCGATTATGATTTTTTGCGCAACCCCCCGGATGCCAACTGTAAATCTGCACAAGACCGTCTGCTGGAACACTACAACAGGAGCAGTCATTATGGGTGAAAGGCGCGAGCAGTGATCCGAGTGCTGGTGCTCAACAGCAAAGGGGGTGCCGGAAAAACAACCGTCGCCACCAACCTCGCCAGCCTGCTGGCGCTGCGCGGTTCGGTGCTCCTCGCCGATCTGGATCCCCAGCGCTCGTCCAGCACCTGGGCCGGGCGGCGATCGGAACACCTGCCGAAGCTATCCGTCATTACAGATGCAGACCGGGATTTCCGCGATTATCCACCCAGAGATTTTGTGGTCTTTGATGCCCCTGCCGGTCTCAAGAAAGGGCGTCTGGAAGACATGCTGGGCGAGGTGGAAGCGCTGCTGGTGCCCATCGGACCATCTTCTTTCGATATGGACGCCAGCCGCGTCTTCCTGGAACAACTGAAGGAAATAAAACGCTTTCGTAAGGGAAAAGTGCGCATGGGCGTGATTGCCAACCGGGTGAATGCGCGTACCAGGGGCGGACAGCATTTGCAGACCTTTCTTGCGGATTTGCGGTTGCCGGTAGTGGCCACCCTGCGCGACAGCGAACTTTACGTGCGGGCAGCACAACTGGGCGCGGGAGTGGCAGACCTGCGCGCCGCCGAAACCCGGGCCGAGCTGCCGCAATGGGTGCAGATTCTGCGTTTCGTGATGGAGGGGAAATATGGAACAGGAGCTTAAACTGCAAATACTGGACCCCTCCCCCGCCACCTGGGAAAAGATTTGCAAATTCCCGTTGCTCGCACTGGGGAAAGCCCCCGCCCTGAAACTGCATGCGATCTATTATGACAGCCGGGACGGCGCCTTGCGGCGCGCGAAGCTCGCGTATCGGGTGCGTCGAGAAGGTAAGGAGTGGATCGCCACCCTCAAGGCCGATGGACAGTCCCTGGGCGGATTGCATCAGCGCCCCGAATGGAATGTCACTGTTTTCTCCTCCGCAGCGGACCTCCGGGTGTTTACCGACCCGGACGCCGCGGCATTGCTGGCACCCTTTCTGGATTTGGCTCTGCAGGCCATCCTCGAAACCCGTTTTGAGCGACTGGAAAGCCGGGTGGATTGTGCCGATGGCAGTCAGATAGTGGTCGCCCTGGATCGTGGAGAAATCCTTGCCAGCGGCCTGTGCGAACCGATTCTCGAAGTCGAGTTGGAGTTGGCAACCGGGGAGCCTGCTGCGCTATTGGAGATGGGCGCGGAGCTATGCGCCCTTCTGCCGTTGCTGCCTGATGGGGAGAGCAAGATGTTCCGGGGGTTGCGTCTCGCCGGACTGATACCAGCCGATGCCGTTGCGCTGGGGGACAAAACACCACCGCTACGCCGACACGAAAATGCCGGGAAGGCACTCAGCCGCCTGTTGATCGGGCAATGTCAGCAGTCTCTCACCGCAGTCAGGCAGCATGCGACCGGTAACGGCCCGGAGACCTTTCATCAGTTGCGCAAAGCCGTCCGCAGCCTACGCGCATTGCTGCGATTCTGCCGGGCGATGGATGCCGACAAGCGTCTGGAAGGTGTCGGTCAGGAGTTGGCGGACTGGTTTCACCAGCAAAGTATACGGCGTGACCATGAAGTGCTGGCCACATACTGGGCGACTTTGGCTGCCGGGACAGGCACAGAGGTCGCGCCCCTGTACGCATGGTTGAGCGCGCAGGCCGAAGCCACCCCTGCCGGGCTGGGTCACCTCGCCGCTACGATACTGCAGTTCTGGGCGCTGCTGCTGCGTGCAGCGTTGCACAGTGACGAAGACCTCCAGCACTACGCGGAAATGCATTTGCGGCGTCAGGACCGCAAATTGACGGCGGCGGGTGCTGCGGCCCAAACCCCCGCCGAGCTTCATGCCCTACGCATTCGCATCAAGAATTGGCGCTATGTAATTCTCGCACTGGGAGATATGTGGCCCAGCAAAGACAGCAAGGCGCTGCTCAAGACCCTCTCCGCTCTGCAAAAAATCTCCGGCGCCATGCATGACGCAGATATGGCAGGGCAGCATCTTGCAGGGCTGGCTACCAGCCGCAGGCACGGGCTCGCCTTCAATGCGGGGATGCTGATGGGCTATCTCCATGCCCGGGAGGTCCGGCAACGCAAAAAATTCTCCCGGCACTGGAAACGGCTGGAGAGCAGCCCCCGGCCGTGGAACTGATGCGTCGGCACCCCGTCAGTCTCTTTGCATAATGCCGACGTCTACCTTTTGTCTGGATGAGAACGCTGTATGACTTCTGCCAGATCGCGGGAAAGACCAGGCTTACCAGCCAGCATTTTCAAGGCTGCCACCATCGCCTGCTGACGCGGGGCACCATAGCGCTGCCAGCGACTGAGGGGTGTCGCCAGGCGCGCCGCAGTCTGTGGATTGATGTCATCCAGATGGCGGATCTGCTCGGCAAAGAAAGCATAACCGGAGCCATCCGCCGCATGGAAAACCGTGGGATTGGCGGCAAATGCACCGAGTACCGCACGCACCCGATTGGGCACCCGCCAGTCGAAGGCGGGATGCACCAGCAGATGTTCCACCTGCCGCAAGGTTTCCGGACGTGGCGCAGCCGCCTGTATGGCAAACCACTTGTCGATCACCAGCGGATATTCGTGCCACCTTTGGTAAAAGTCGAGGATGACGTCTTCGGCATCGTGATGCCGGTGTTGCGCCAGCAACTGGAAAGCCGCCAGCCGGTCCGTCATGTTATCGGCCTGCATATATTGCTGACGGGCGTGCAGGATCGCCCCTTCCCGGCTGCTGTCCTCACTGGCGATGAGATAACCCAGGGACAGGTTGCGCAAGCGTCGGCGGCCAATGGACAGACCGTCGCGCTGATAGGCGGCAGCAAGATCGTGATACAGACCGGTCCATTCCTTTGCGAAATGTCTGCCGATGGCACGCATCAGCCCGTCCCGGGCACGGTGGATGGCCTCGACGGCGACTACAGACATCTGTTCACCGATATAATCCTCGCCGGGGAGCGTCAACAGTTCGGCACAGAAGGCCGGGTCCACCTGACGGTCCGCCAGCGTCGCTGCGACGGCGTTCCGTAATGTGACGGGTAACGGCGCGACCGACGAATCCGCCACAGCGGCGAGCAAGGCTTTTACAGCGAGGTCCTGCATGCTTTCCCAGCGATTGAAGGGATCATCATCGTGGCATGCCAGAAAACCGTGGGCATCGTCATCCAGAGGGTCCTGCAGCCGCACCGGGGCGGAGAAGCCGCGCAGGAGGGAGGGAATCACCGGATCCGGCAAGTTCGCAAAGTTCCAGGACTGCTCCGACTGCTCCAGCAGCAACACCGTTTCGGAGGCACCACCCCCGACGCCCTCCAAAGGCACATGTTGTCCTTGGGTGTTGAGCAGCGCCATGCGCACCGGGATCGGCACCGCCTCTTTAACGGGCTGACCGGGGGTTGCCGGGGTTTCCTGATGCAGGGTAAGGGTATAGCTGTGCCGGGCAGGATCGTAGCTGCCTGTGGCCCGTAAAACGGGTGTTCCCGCCTGGCCATACCAGCGCCGAAATCCGAGAT
>JAKCBU010000128.1 GCA_021839095.1 Pseudomonadota bacterium
CGATGAGGCTGGTCAGGGACTGGAACAGGGTATTATCCGTCTCTACCCGGCAGGCATTGAAGGTGGAAATGCCGTAGTAGCGAATCTTGTTGGCCTGCACCGCCGCTTCGAGCATAGTGAACACCTCATTCAGCTTGCGATACATCTGTTCTTTGCCAATCAAAGGGATATGCACCTCCGGCTGATCCACCAGAAACACATCCAGGGTTTCCAGACCGGTTTGCGCGCGCAGGGTATCCAGTTGCCAGGCGACATATTCCGGGCTCAGACAGTGAACCCCCTGGACCAGATCCTCCTCTTTGCCCAGCCCCCTGGCCACCACCTCCTCACGGAAAAATGTCAGCGGATCTTCCGGCCGTCCGTCGGGGAATGTCAGAAAGCCCCCCTTGCCGACCACGAAAAACTCCTCACGCTGGATACCCGCCGCCATCGCCTTCGCGATACCTACACCTACCGCCCGCCCGGCCCGCCCGAAACGGTAGTTGGCACCAGTGTCGATGACGTTGATGCCCGACTGCAGCGCCCGCGCCACAATGGCCGCCACCGCGACATCCGTCACATCGTCCGCGCCGCCGGGGAAGGTACCGACACCCAGGGAGGATAGCTTGATGCGGGTGTTCAAAAAGTCACTGAAGTGTTCGTCAGCGAGGGTCCCGGCGAAGCGCGCCACATAGGCCTTGGTACCCGCACTGTTGGCGGCCCCCGGAATCAGTCCATTTTCCGCAGCATTCACGCAGCGTTACTCCTGTTGGCAAAGAGGGGATGATGGTGCAGCAAAAAATCCAGGCGTTCACGCAGTTCGGCACGCACCGGACCGGGCCGGGCCGCATCTTCCAGACTCAGGAACTGCTGACGATGGTCTGGCGCATCCTCATCGTCCAGTTCCCATTCGACCGCCTGGAGCAGCGCTTGCCCGGGCGCGGGCAATTCCACGGGTAACGAGCGACCGCTGAGAATGGCCCAGAGACCGGTCCAGCAGCGCGCCAAAGCAACGGGGTGATAACCACCCCCGCCCAGGGCCAGCAGACGCGGACTTTCCGCCACGATCTGGCGCACCACTTGCCAGAACAAGCCGTTGGAGACCCGAAACTTGCTCAAAGGATCCGGTGCGAGGATATCGGTGCCCGCCTGCAGAACGACGACATCAGGACCAAAACGCTGCAAAACACGAGGCCATAACTCGGCAAAAGCCAGCGCATATTCACTGTCATTCACCTCTTTGGGCAAAGGCAGATTAACCGCCAGCCCCGGCCAGTCGGTAAGCTTGCCGCCCTGAAAGGGATAGGCGTAGTCCGTATCCATGTGCAGGGACGCCGTCAGCGTGTCCGGATCCTCCACAAAGGCCGCCTCCACCCCATCACCGTGGTGGGCATCCATGTCCCAGTACAACACCCGCAACCCGGCGCGGCGCAGGCGCTGAATGGCGAGCACCGGGTCGTTGAGGTAGCAGAAGCCGCGCGCCTGACCCGGTGCGGCATGGTGCATTCCGCCTGCGGGGCTGAAGGCGGTTACGCCTTCCAGCACGGCTTCCGCCGCGAGCACGCTGGAACCGGTAGCCAGGGAGGGCGTATCGAAAAAACCGGGGAAATAGGGATTCTCCAGCGTGCCCAACTGATAACGCTGACGATCGCTGTCCTGCACACCGCCGCGAAACTGCGCCCGCTCAAAGGCCTGTATGTACTCTATCGTGTGAAAGCCGAAGAGCTCCAGATGACTCGCCAGGCGGCCCTGCCGGTATTCTTCCGGCGCCATGGCCCCGTAACTGTTGATGAGGTCCAGGGTCAGGGAGACCCGCGGAATCGCCAAGGGGTGGTTACTCCCATAACTTGCCCGCCGGTAACGCGCCGCTCCGACGAAAACCGCCGGGCGGGTCGCGGCGATCTGCGGGCGCAGCATCCCCCGCTCGTTCACTCTGCCGGCAACCGTCTGCGCCGCGCCCGTCACGCGCTGTGGCCCCGCAGGCGCAGATACATCTCCGGCAGACGTGTCGGCAGACTGTCGAGATGGGGCAGCACGAGATAGTGCCCCGGCCCGAAGACCAGCGGCAGATATTCGCCACCACGCGGATCCAGACTGATACAAAAGGCGTGGATACCCAAGTCTTGCGCCTCCTTCACCGCCATGCGCGTATCCTCCTGCAAATAGCGGGGGTCACCGCCGTCATCATAATCGGCGGGACGCCCGTCCGACAGAATCAGGAGCAGACGCCGCTGCGCAGGACTTCGCAGCATCAGCCGCGAACTGTGACGGATGGCCGCCCCCATGCGTGTCGCCAGCCGCCCGGACAGCCCGCCGAGCAGGGCCCGCACCCGCATATCGAACCTGTCCGCAAAGCGCTTGATGGGATAGAGCAAGACTTCGTCATGATATTTGCTGGCGAATCCATAGAGTGCAAAGGGATCGCCCACCTCCACCAGCGCCTCGCCGAAGAGGAGCATGGCCGCGCGCAGACGGTCCACCACCCGTACTCCGGAATCTCCCGCCTCTGCCATGATGGAGGTGGAGAGATCGGCAAGGAGCAGGACCGCGGTATCCCGTTGCTGCGGTCGTCTTTGCTGGTAGATGCCGGCTTTCGGTGAGCGTCCGGCACGCCGTTCCACCATAAATTGTACCGCAGCCTCCAGATCCGGCTCGTCGCCCTCGTACTGACGGCGGCGCGGTGCCATCCGGGTCGGCTTCTGTGCCTGCAAGGCCCGCTTCAGACGGCGCAGGGTACCATCATATTCGGTAGCGATTTCCATTGCCTTGGCTTCGTCATACTCCCGCAGACTACGCTCATGGACTCGCGCCCAGCCTTCCTTATAGCTTTGATGGCGGTAATCCCATTCGCGATAGGCCCAACCGCCCCTGGGCCCTTTGACCCCCCGGCCACTGCCCGTCACCTTCGCGAGCACGGGAATACCCACCCCGACCCGCCCGCCGGTACCCTGAATATCCTCTGGGGGAATATCCATATCCGGGTCATTCCCTTCGGCCTGCTGCGGAGACTCCCGGGGCTTTTCTTCGTGACCTGCGGCGCCCAGCCCACCGCCGCCGTCCATTTCCGGCGCATCACTGTCGCGTTTCCGGCGCGGATACACCGGCCGTGCGGCGTTGGGCGAATGGCCGGGCAGATAGGCGCTGGCGCGCTCCGCCAAAGTCAGCGGTGGCAGATCCGTGTTCGCATACCAGGTCAACGCCGCACGAAAGGCATCCACTATGCTGGCCTGAGACAGGGTCAGAACAGCGAGTCCGGCAGACAAACGACCGTCGCGCGCGTCTTCCAGCAGTCGCAGCGCCTCCTCATAGTAACATCTGGCGGGTCCTTCCGGCAGATTGTGGTCACGCGCCGCCCGCAACACCCGCGCCAGATAACCGGGCATTTCCCGCTCCAGCGCCATATCCACCCGCAAATCTTCGCAGAGATCGAAAATGAGCTGGAAGCGTATCATGTCCTCCCCAAAGCGCGCGAAAAGCGGCCGCCAGGTCATGCGCTGCTCGGAATCCAGGGGCGGATGCTCCATACCGATTTCCGCAAAAAGGGCGCGGATGGCATCCTGCTCGTAGCTGTCGAAGGTCAGATGCGCGCCGGTATGGTAGAAGGCCAACAGCGCCTCTTCCCGGTCGGGCATGACTGCCGGCACAAAAAGGCTGCGCCCGTCGGTCTCGAGAAAGCTGCGCCCGCCCTCCAGACTCCAGCCGCCCTCCTCCAGAGGCAGATGCAGCCCGGTCCAAGCCTGGAGCAACAATCCGAAGAGCCGCTTGTGGGGCCTCATATGAAAGCCGGGCAGAACCTCCAGCAGAAAGCCGCGCGCCTCCTCACTCTCCAGTCGGAACCAGGCCTCACCACGCACCCGCCCCGCCGCCAGCACATCCGCGCCACGCCGTGCCCACTCCGCCACACCATCCAGGCCGCAGATGCCGCGCACCTGGATGGCACCCTCCAGATAGGTCCCCAGCCCAAGACGGCCCCTGGCCAGGGTGTCGGCGGGCGCCAGCAGCGCCCGCAGCCCCTCAGTGCCCGCGTTGCCAAACAAAATGGCTGCAGGCACCCGGAAATAGGACGCCGCGCTGTCCACATGCCGGTCAATCCACGTCGCGCCTGAATCGAACCAGAGCGCCTCGCCATCTGCACCCCAGCTCCGGCGCACTGCTCCGGCCTGTTCAAAGAAGCCCACCGCCGCCCGGAACGTGCCACGCTGGCGGAGAAAGCGGCGGGCCTGATCCAGCCAGGGGTCCAGCCCTCCAAAGGCCTGCACCAGATCAGCCGTGGCATGGAAAAACGCCTTGCCTGCCTCCCGGTCATAAAAAAACAGGTCACGCCCGGCCTCCAGATAGCGCAAGATGGCCGTCTCACCCAGCGATGTGACGGCGGGCATGGCCGCCCGCGCATCCCGACCAGCTACGAAACTGATGGCCGCCAGATGATCGAGGATATCCTCCGTCGCCGCCGACATCCGCCCGCCTCAGCCCTGTTCCGGGAAGAAGGTCCGGAAAATCTCCAGCAGCGCCTCGGCCAATTCCGGATCGTCCGTCTGCGGATGGATGATCGCCACGACACAGGCCTCCAGCGCGTCCAGACCCGCCACCATCAATGCCCCCGCATAGATCAGCGCCCGGGTCGAGGTGACCTCCTGCAACCCCTGTTCCTTCAGGTTCCGCGCCTTGCCCGCCGCGGCCACCAGTGCCTTCGCCCGGCTCTCATCCACGCCCGCCTCTTTCATCACAATACGGGTTTCCACATCGGCCGGTGGATAATTGAAGTTCATGCCGACGAATCGCTGTTTGGTCGACGGCTTGAGGTCCTTCAACACCGTCTGATAGCCGGGATTATAAGAAATCACCAGCATGAAATCGCGGTGCGCCGTGATCTCGATGCCGAGCTTCTCGATGGGCAGATGACGGCGATGGTCGGTCAGCGGATGGATG
>JAKCBU010000129.1 GCA_021839095.1 Pseudomonadota bacterium
AGGGTCCACGAGGGGTCCTGGGGGCGGCAGTGGCGGATGTTTCCCTGCGCCATGCGCAGCCAGAAGAATACCTCGCCCCGCCAGCCTTCCACCCACCCGATACCTTCTCCCGCGGCCTCCCGGAGATCCAGCGGATGGTACGGGTGGCCATCAGGCAGTTTCCGGAGAATTTCCTCCTGCAGGCGTAGCGACTCGGAGATCTCCTGAAAACGCACGGCCATGCGTGCCGCGACGTCGCCATCCATGGCGACGGCCATCCGCACCTGAAGCCGGTCGTAGGGGCTGGGGGGAAATTGTACCCGCAGATCCCAGGCCTGGCCGCTGGCCCGGCCGGCGATTCCCATGAGTCCCAGATACGCGGCCCGCTCAGGGGAGACAACGCCCACTTGCACCACGCGGTCGCGTAATCCGCCGTGCTCGGCGAGAATCTCCTGCAGGCGCCCGATGGCGGTTTCCAGTGCCCGACCCGCACCATGGAGGGCCGCGATGTCCGTCGCCGCGAGATCAAAAGCCACTCCGCCGGGCAAAATCCGGTCCATGAGATAGCGATGCCCGAAATAGCGCTGGTTCTCCCGCAGGAGCTCTTCTTTGAGGGCCTGAAACTGAGTGAGAGCGAAGGCCAGTCCGGCGTCATTACCAATGGCGCCAAGATCACCGAGATGATTGGCCAGGCGCTCCCGTTCCAGGCAGAGGGCGCGCAACCATTGGGCGCGTTCCGGCACCCGCGCAGCGGCGACCTGTTCCACCGCCTGGGCATAACTCCAGGCATAAGCCACGGTGCTGTCGCCGCTGATGCGCCCGGCCAGACGCGCGCCCGCGGCCCCATCCAAGCCTCGGAAGAGGCGTTCCACGCCCTTGTGGGTATACCCGAAACGCTCTTCCAGGCGCAGGATTTCCTCTCCCAGAACCTGAAAACGGAAATGCCCCGGCTCGATGATGCCGGCGTGTATGGGGCCGACCGGAATTTCATGGAGGTCCGGACTATTCGTGGGAGGGAAAGCGTAGCTACGGTCCGCGGCGACCTCCAGATCCGTTCCGGGAAAATCGGTGCGCAAGGGGAACCGATCCGCTGGCCAGGCCGCATGCCGTAACCAGGGACGGGTATCGTTCGTCCCCGTCGCGCGAATGCCCAGCAGATCATACAGGGCCCGTTCCATGCGCAGGGCGTTCGGGAAAATGGGGACTAGACTCGGATAAACCGCGGTGGCGGGGTCCACGGCCATCTCCGTGCGGACGATACCCGCCGCGGTCAGAAACGCCGCATGGACGAGATAAGCGGATTCTTCAGCGCAACGGTCCTCGCCCCAGAAGGCCAACAGGCGCCCCCCTTGCGTACGGATATGCCGGGCGGTAAGCGGCCAATCCGCTGCGTGAAGGCGGCCGGACCACACCGGTAGCGGCGTGGCCCATCGCTTAAAATCCGTCAGTACGCGCAGTGCGGGGCTGGGCATGATGGCGTTCCTTATCCGTGGAGGAGCCGTGCGGCATGCTGCATCCACTGGATCAACGTCCAAGGGACGAACACCCCGAGCACGACGACGAGGGACAACTGGACGAAGACCGGGACGATACCGGAAACAGGCGGCGCATCAACCCCTGCCGGCGCAGGCCCGAAGACCATCCCCTGCAGGCGCGGAAAAATTCCGGCGAAGGTTACGCCTAGGCCCAGCAGAAGGAACGGCGTGAGCCAGGGTTGGACCTGCAAGGTGCTGGTGACGATGAGAAACTCGCTCAGGAAGATCCCGCTGGGTGGCATCCCCAGGATAAAGAGCACCGCCAGCATGACGGCCCATCCCAGGAAGGGACTGAGTTCCAGCAAGCCGCGGATGCGCTGGATTTCCCGGCTGCCGATACTCTGTACCGCTTGTCCGACGGAGAAAAATACAGCGGATTTGGTCAGACTATGACTGATCATGTGCAGCAAGCCCGCAAAACTCGCCAGGGGGGTGCCGATCCCGAAGGCGAAGGTGGCCAGCCCCATATGTTCGATGGAGGAATAGGCGAAGAGTCGCTTGACGTCCCGCTGTCGCAGTATGGAAAAGGCCGCCACCAGCAGGGAAAGCACTCCGAACCCCATGAGCAACCGCCCCGAGAAATCCGGATCCAGAGCGCCATCCACCAGTACCTTGACGCGCAGAACGGCGTAGAGGGCCACGTTGAGCAGCAATCCGGAAAGTGCTGCCGAGACCGAACTGGGGCCACTGGCATGGGCGTCCGGCAGCCAGTTGTTGAGCGGGCTCAAGCCGATTTTTGTCCCATATCCCACCAGTATGAAGATGAAAGCGATCGCCATGACCTGTGGCTGTAATTGGTGACGCACGGTTTTCAGATGGGTCCACAACAACGCGTTCGCATCGTGTCCCAGCACTTTCTGCGCGGCGAAATACAACAGGATCGTACCGAACAGGGCCATCGCCAGACCGACCCCGCAAAGGATGAAGTATTTCCAGGCGGCCTCCAGGCCTTCCGCCGTACGAAAGAGGCTGACCAGCAGGACCGTGGATAGCGTCGCGCCTTCCATGGCCACCCAGAGAATGCCCATGTTGTTGGTCAGCAAGGCCAGCAGCATCGTTGTGAGGAAGGTCTGGAACATGGCGTGATAGAGGCGGGCGCGCCGACGGGAGAGCGACCAGTGGACGATCTCCCGCGCCATATAGCCGCGGGAGAAAAACGCCGTACCGAGCCCCACCACCCCAGCCACCAATACCAGCACGATGCTGAGGTCATCCACCATGAACTGCCCGTCGTCGGTGGTAAATGCGCCGTTCCACAGCACCCGCAGGGCCAGCGCCAGGATCGCCAGCAGGACCAGGGCGTTCATGCCGATGAACATGAGCGCGCCCCGGCGGCCGTCACCCCAGAGGGCGAGCAGGGGGATACCAATCGCCGCGCAGATCAGCACCAGAAGAATCAACATTATTCCTCCCGGATCCGCTCGAGATGCCGGAGATCCATGCTGTCGAAGGTCTCTCGCATCTGAAAGAAGAAAATGCCGAGAATGACGAAACCGATCAGGGCGTCCAAGGCCACCCCCAGCTCCACGACCATCGGCATCCCCAGGGTGGCGCTGGTCGCGGCGAAGAAGAGTCCGTTATCTATGGCGAGAAAGCCCACTACTTGAGAAATAGCCTTGTGCCGGGTGATCATCATCAAGAAGGCGAGCAGCACGGCGGCGAGGGCAATGCCGACCATGCCGCGGGTCACCGTGCCGGTCAGGGCGCTGATGGGTGCGGCGAGGGAGAACGCGAAGATGACCAGCGCGATGCCCGCGAGCAAGGTCAGGGGAATATTGAGCACCGCCTCGACATCGCCGCGTACCTGGAGACGCCGCAGCAGACGGTGCAGGACCATTGGGATCAGGATGGCCTTCAGCGCAAGTGTCAGGGCTGCGGAAAACCACAACTCCGCTTGTCCCGTCAACAGCGCCACCAGCGCCGTGCCCGCGGCCAGGACCACACCCTGCCAGGCGAGCAGATGGATCAGGGTGAGGAGCCGCCGTTGCGCCAGCATGGCGAAAGCCAGCAGCAAGAGCAAGGCAGCGAGGAGTCTCAACAGGGGAATACCCCAGGTAAGTCCTTGCGCGGCAATCGTCATATCATGCCCCCAGCATGAAGAAGCTCAGGAGTCCGATGACCCCGAGTAGAAAAGCCGTGGCCATGAATTCCGGCGCACGGAAGAGCCGCAGTTTGGCGAGCAGGGTCTCGACCGATGCGAGCGCGAGGGCGGCGGCCGCGAACTTCAGCAGCAGGGCCGTCAGGGTCAGGGGGAGGGCGGTCAGTTGTCCCGCGGGTGCGATCCCCCAGGGCAGGAACAGGGCAATGCCGATGGCTACGTAGAGCACGAGCTTGATCTGCGCGCCCCATTCCATGAGCGCCAGATGCCGTCCTGAATACTCCAGGAGCATGGCTTCGTGAATCATGGTCAGCTCCAGGTGGGTGGCGGGATTATCCACGGGAATCCGCGCGTTTTCCGCCAGGAGCACCATGAAAAAGGCGGTGGCGGCGAACACCATGCTGGGATGCAGGGCAAAGCGCAGTTGCTCCAGATGGGCCACGATCACGCTCAGCGAGGTGGACTGGGAGAGTAGGGACGCCGTAAAGAGTGTGGCCAGCAGGGCGGGTTCCGCAAGTCCCGCGATCAGCATTTCCCGATGGGCGCCCAGGGTGGCGAAGGGCGTCCCCGTGTCCATGGCCGCCAGCACCTGGAAAACCCGCGCCAGGGCAAACAAACCCACCAGGGCGATGACATCGGCGGCTGGTGCCAGAGGCAGGCCGGTGGCGAGAATGGGGATGATACCGGCCGCCAGACAAAATGCCGCGAAAATCCCGTAAGGTGCAAAGCGGAAGAGCCAGGACGTGCCCTCCGCCTGCAGGGATTCCTTGTGAAAGAGGCGATAGAGATCGCGGTAGTTCTGCCAGCAGCCGGCCGGTCGCCGGTTCTGCAGAATCGCCCGCAATGCCCGCAGCAATCCGGCAAAGAGTGGCGCCAGAAACGCCACCAGCAGCACCTGCGCCACTTCCATAAGTATGGCGGTCATCGCCAGATCGCCAGCAGGATCAGCAGGGTCAGAAAACTGTAAAGCAGATATAGGGTGATGCGGCCGCGCTGCAGTCGCAGCACCTGAGCCGAGAGCCAAAAGGCGATGCGGTTCAGGGGTTGATAGAGACCCCGATACACCGGATCGTCCACCCGCAACCGCCAGCGGGAATCCGCGTCTTCCATGCGTTCCGCTGGATATAGCGGCGCGAAGATGCGCAAAAGAGGTTGCGCAAAGCCCAGGGGACTATCCTGCATCGCGGGTGTCCGCACGGGGAAGCCGCAGGCCCAGATCGTCACTTGCCGCAAGGGCCGGCCAAAGAAACGCCAGATCATGAAAAAACTCAGACCCAGGGTGGCC
>JAKCBU010000130.1 GCA_021839095.1 Pseudomonadota bacterium
TTTTCCGAACTGCTGGCTCGGGTGCATAACATCCTGCGCCGCCGTAACGTACGCTCCGAAGACGTGCTCCATTACGCGGATCTGGAAATCGATCTGCTACGGCATAAGGTCTGGCGGGCGGGAGAAGCCATCGGCCTTGCCCCTCAGGAATACCGGCTGTTGGCCTATCTGATGCGCTTTCCCGGCGAAGTGCTGACCCGTACACGGATCGCCGAACAGGTCTGGGATATGAATTTCGATGGCGACAGCAATGTGGTGGATGTCGCGATCCGTCGGCTGCGCAGAAAGGTCGACGACCCCTATTCCGGCAAGCTGATCCATACCTTGCGCGGGGTTGGTTATGTCCTTGAAACAAGAGGCTGAAATCCTCCGTCGCCTCGCCGCTTCGATGGCCGTCCGCCTGACCCTCTGGTATGCGCTGCTCAGCGTGGTGCTGATCAGCGCTGCCGGCAGCGCCCTGTATCGAGTGCTTGTGGATCAGTTGCGCCATGCGGACAGCCAGATTCTGGCGGGCAAGATCACCGCGGTGCATACTGCCCTCGGGCGCCACGCCGGAAACACGAAGGCGTTACGCCACGAAACCCGACTGGAGGCGAGCACCATTCGCGGCGTCTATATCTGGGTCACCCGCCCCGCGGAAGGCATCATCACCCGCAGTCCTTCATCCAATCCCATTCTGGAAGGCCCACGGCCTTTTGTCGGCTCTCCGGCGCCATTACCGGAAAAAGAGTGGAAATGGGCTGCGGCGAACGGCCAGCGTTATCGCATCATGGCGCGCAGCTATGCCGGCAACCCGCCTGCCACCATCTATGTGGCCATGAGCATGGCGCAGGAGGACAACTTTCTGGCAGCCTACCGGCGGGCGCTGCTGCTCGCGGTCGTCCTTGCCCTGCTGGTGGCCTTGGGCGCGGGTTATCTGATCGCGCAACGGGGTATGCGCCCGGTCGCGCGGCTGGCCGAGATCGTCGACGAACTGGGTGCCGGACAGTTGCATCGGCGCGTCGCGGACGAACGTTGGCCGAGCGAGTTGCGTACTCTGGCAGCGAACTTCGACCGCCTGCTGGGCCGGCTGGAGGCCTCCTTCAACCGCATCTCGCGATTCTCCGCAGATATCGCCCATGAACTGCGCACGCCCCTGCATATCCTGCGCGGCGAGGCGGAAATCGCACTTTCCAGACGCCGCAGTCCGGCAGAATACCAGGCATGCATCGAGTCGGCCATGGAGGAGTACGGGCGGCTGTCAGGGATGGTGGACGCCCTCCTCTTTCTCGCCCGCGCGGAGCAGCCTGATGCCCGGCTCGACAAGCCCGTGCTGGATGTTCGGGAGGAGGCGGCGGCAGTCTGTGCCTTTTACCAGGCGATGGCCGACGAACAGGATGTCGCCCTGATCAATGAAGCCGGTGGACTGGTAGCCGCCAATTCCGGTTTGCTGCGGCGCGCCCTCGGCAACCTGCTTGGCAACGCGCTGCGCCATACCTCTGCGGGGGGGCGGGTATGTATCCGGACCGCCATTCAGCCATCGCTGCTGCAGATCATCATCAGCGATAACGGCTCCGGGATAACGCCCGAAGATCTACCCCATGTATTGGACCGCTTTTATTGCGCGGATGCGGCGCGACTGCGTCAGGGTCAGGGCACAGGGCTGGGGCTCGCCATCGTGCGATCCATTATGCAATTGCACAGCGGCGACGTCGCACTGCAGAGTGAATTGGGGAGGGGCACCACCGTCACTTTATCTTTCCCGATTATCGCAACAGAAACCCCGGCATTGCACTAAACATGACGAATTCGTCAGGTTGCGGTAATCCTCCGGTTTCCTGCTTTTGCGATGATACGCCAATAGCCGCAGCCATTATGGCGGTATTTATCCCATGCGGAGGCAACATGGTAGTGGCCGGATATCGGAACCCTGCGGAAAAGCATCGAAATAACCCCGAGCTTTCCACTGGAAAACGGCGCATATGACGCGTAAGGCAGTGACATGGCAGATGGCGGCGGCACTGGGTCTTGGCGCCTGCCTGTTCCCCGCTACCGCCTCGGCAGCAAATCTGACCTTGCACGGTGCCATTCAGCGCGCGCTGACCGATCAGGCAGTGGTGCAGCAGGCGCAGCACATGATTGCAGAGCGCCAGGATCAGGGTCGTGCGGCCCATGCCGACCTGCTGCCCGCCCTTTCGCTCAGTACCGGAGGCATCTGGACCCAAAATGGGAACGGCCAGCCGCGCTTTGTCAGCGCCAATGGCGCGCGGGAGCTGATCGGACAGGTTCGTCTGCAGGTTCCGCTGTATACGCCGCAAGCCTATGCCCTATCGGCGCTGGCACGCGACCGCTCCGCCATCGCCCGCTACCGGCTGCAGCAGGCACGGCTTGCGGTCGCAGCGCAGGTGACCATGGCGTATTACCAACTGGCGCTGGACGATAACGAACTGGCCGTATGGCGCAAGGCGCTGGCGGCGGCGCGCCAGATGCTCGTGGCGACGCAGGAAGGATACCGGGCGGGGACGCGCTCGCGCCTGGATCTGAGTCAATCCAGATTGACACTGGTGCGCATCCGGATAGGACTGGATCAGGCGCGGCCGCGGGCGCAGGCGGCGCGCCAGGTGCTCGCACTGCAGACGGGCTATGGGATGGCGCCGCTGCCCCCACTAGCGCCTATTGCCGCTCCACTCACTGCTTTGCCAGGGTCAAATATGCTCCGCCATCTAGCCGACCAATCGCAGCCGCTGCTGCGCGTCGCCGATGGCGAAATTCAATCGGCGCGATCGCTGTTGCACTATCGGCAAGCGGCGCGGCTGCCGGTCATCGCCGCCACCGGCGCCTATGGGATGGACACCTCGACGCTACCGCAAAGCCAGCAGTTGGGCTGGCAGGCGATCCTTAGCCTGCAGGTGCCCATTTTTGGCTTTGGCCGCAACCGGGATCGGGTCGCCGCGGCGCAAGAGCAGGTGGCCGCCATGCAGTCGGCCAAATCGGTGCTGCAACTGCAGATTCGCAGTCGTCTGGCGGCCGATTACGGGGCAGCACAGGCGGCGGCGAACGCCTTGCAGGATGCGCAGACGCTGGCACAGACCGCACGGACGGTCTATACCATGACCCGCAAGGGCTATCTCGCCGGCGCCGAGAGCGCACTGGCGTTACAACAGGCGGAGAACGGCTGGGTGCAGGCCCAGTTGCAAACCGCTGGCGCCGCCATCCGCGCCCGCCTGACACGTGCGCAACTGGCATTGGATAGTGGCTTGTTGCCCGACCAAAGGAAACCGTCATGACCCCCCGCACACACCTGATGATCCGCATTTCTCCGCGCTGGTCCGCCATCGTCGGCCTCGGGATGTTACTCTGGCTGGCCGGCATGGACGCGGCTTGCGCGCTGCCGGTGCGCGTGGCCGCCGTCGCCTCGGCTCCGGCGCAACCGGAGAACACCGTGCTCGCCATCGTCGAGAGCAACGGTCGGGTGACTCTGACCGCCGCGCTGACCGGCCGGGTGCTCGGCCCCCTGCTGCCGGCCGGGGAGGTCCCTGACGGCGCCATCGTGGCGCGCATCGCACCACCCGGCCTGGGGGCGAGCATCAGTGCGGCCCGGGCGCGGGTTGCTTTCTGCCGCAACCAGTGGCTCCGCAACCGGAAACTCTATGCCGATGGCGTCCTATCCCGGCAGGATGTGGAACAGGCGAAACTGGCACTGGACGAATCCGGGTCCGCTCTCCGCGTCCTGCAGGCGCAATCGGACCAGCAGCAACTGACCGCACCCTTTGCCGGGAGTCTGCACTATCTGGTGCCTGCGGGCGCGGTGGTCAACGCCGGCCAGCCCGTCGCCACCCTCGCCGGCCGCGGAGCGCCCTGGGCACACGCCTATGTGACACCCGCGGTGGCGCAAGGGCTGCAAACGCGGACAGTGGTAGGGCTGGATGGCAGCAACTGGCGCGGACACGGCAAGATTCGCTCCGTCGGACAAAGCGCGCGGCATCTGGGTCTGGTGTCCGTCTACATTGACCTGCCCGCCCGCAGCCCGTTATTGCCCGGCGAATGGCTGCAAGTGCGGCTGCCGGCGCCGGGGGCGACGGCCTTCGTTCTGCCGACGGCCAGCATCGTCATGCGCGGCGCCCGCACCGAGGTATTCGCCGTCCGCAACGGGAGGGCGGTCGTGGTGCCCGTCCACATCGTCGCTAGCCGCGGTGATCGCACCTGGGTGAGCGGTGATCTCCGGGTCGGGGAACCTATCGTACGCTCCGGCAACGCCCGCCTCATCGCCGGCACCCCCGTGCAGGTTCGGAAGCCATGAAGCGTTATCTGGATTTTCTCTGGGAAAATCGCTTCAGCGTGGTCCTAGCTGCCGTGTTTCTGCTGGCAGCTGGCTGGTTTGCCCTGAGAAGCCTGCCGGAAAGCGTATTTCCCAATGTCGATTTCCCCCGCGTGGCGGTGCTGGTCAACGACGGCAGCCTGCCGGTCAAGTTTATGGAAGTCGAGATCACCCGACCACTGGAGGCGCTGGCCAAAGGCCAGCCCGGTGTCCGGCTGGTGCGCTCGCAGACCGGTAACGGACTCACCAAGCTCAATGTCTACTTCAATCCCGGCGTCAATCCGCAGACCGCTTATCTCATGCTGCAGGCCCGCCTCTCGCAGGTCCGCCTACCCGTCGGCGCACAGATGCGGGTGACGCGCATGGCACCCTACACCTACCCCTTCGCCGAGTATGCGCTGGTTTCCAATCGTCTGGACAGCTCGGCGATGATGCCGACTTTTGCCTTTCAGGTTCGCCCCGCCCTGCTTTCGATTCCCGGCGTCTATCAGGTGCAGGGCACCGGCCGCGGCTGGCCGCAGGTGCATATCGATCTGAACCCGGTGCGCCTGGCGCAATATCACCTGACGGCGCAGCAGGTGATCGACACCCTCCGCCT
>JAKCBU010000131.1 GCA_021839095.1 Pseudomonadota bacterium
CGAACGCTGAGAGCAGGATACGCATGAACGCCGACGAAAAACGGGCATGGAACGTGTGGCAAGCCTGGTGTCTTTCCGCCGCCATTCTTCTGGGGGGGTGCGCCATTCGGCCCACGCCGCCAAGCCGCCCGCCCGCCCCCGCGACGGACGCCGCCCACGGTGACCGGGCGATCCTGGATTGGGCCGGCACCTATGCGGGCATAGTCCCCTGTGCGGATTGTCCAGGCGTGCGCGAAGTCATTACGCTCAATAAACATCTCAGTTATGAGATCGCCACCCAGTATGTGGGTCGCGATGACCAGGTTTTTCGGCGGGGGGGCGGATTCTCCTGGGTCAATGGCCACACGATCCGGCTGGAGGGGATGTATGGCGGACCAGCCCTCTACCATGTCGGAAAAGATGCGCTTACCCAACTCGGTAGGGATGGCAAACCCATCACGGGGCCTCTGGCCGCACGCTTTATCCTGAAAAAGATAGGGCCGGCCGGGACCGGCGAGGGAGAAATTGCCAAACCCCTGGGGAAACGCGGATAATCTCGTCATGCAAAATCCATTGGAGGTTATCGTGGTCGGCGGCGGTCACGCCGGGACGGAGGCCGCGGCCGCGGCCGCCCGTCTCGGCGCGCGCACGCTCCTGCTCACCCAGAACCTGGACACCATTGGCCAGATGTCCTGCAATCCAGCCATCGGTGGCATCGGCAAGGGCCATCTGGTCAAGGAAATCGACGCCCTCGGCGGCATCATGGGTCTGGCCATCGATCAGGCGGGCATCCAGTTCCGCACCCTCAACGCCAGCAAGGGCCCGGCGGTGCGCGCCACGCGCGCCCAGGCCGACCGCAGCCTCTACAAACGCGCCGTGCGCCGCTTGCTCGAAGACCTCCCCACGCTGCAACTGTTCCAGGGTATGGTCGGCGATCTGCTCATGGCGGGCGACCGACTGGCGGGTGTCGTCCTCGAAACCGGGTTGGTGCTGCGCGCCCCGCAGGTCGTCCTCACCACGGGGACCTTTCTGGGTGGCCGGGTCCACATGGGCGACCAGAACCATGCCGCGGGCCGCGCTGGCGATCCGCCCTCCAACGCCCTGGCTCGGCGCCTGCGCGAGATGGCCTTCCCGGTGGCGCGCCTGAAAACCGGCACCCCGCCGCGCATCGACGGCCGCAGCATCGACTACGGTGTGCTGGAGGCGCAGCCGGGTGACACCCCGCCGCCCGCTTTCTCGTTCATGACCCGGTGTATCGAGGTGCCCCAGCGCCCCTGTCATATCACCCATACCAACCCGCGCACCCATGAGATCATCGCCGCGAATCTGCACCGGTCGGCGATGTACGGTGGCCATATCCAGTCGGTGGGTCCGCGCTACTGCCCGTCCATCGAGGACAAGGTCGTGCGTTTCGCCGACAAAAGCGCGCACCAGATCTTTTTGGAGCCGGAGGGTCTCGATACCCACGAAGTCTACCCCAACGGCATCTCCACCAGCCTGCCCTTCAGCGTGCAGGTGGATCTGGTGCGCAGTATACGTGGCTTGGAAAACGCCGCCCTCCTGCGTCCCGGTTACGCCATCGAATACGACTACCTCGATCCCCGCGACCTCCACCCCGGTCTTGAAAGCCGGCGCCTGCCCGGTCTCTTCTGCGCGGGTCAGATCAATGGCACCACCGGCTATGAAGAGGCCGCGGCGCAGGGCCTCCTCGCCGGGCTCAACGCCGCCCGCCGCGCCCGTGGCCTCGCGGCGTGGACACCGGGTCGCCATGAGGCTTACCTGGGGGTCATGGTGGATGATCTCGTCACCCGTGGCCTCGACGAGCCCTACCGCATGTTCACCAGTCGCGCCGAATATCGCCTGCAACTGCGCGAAGACAACGCCGATCTGCGTCTGACGCCCCATGGCCGGGCATTGGGGCTGGTGGATGACCAGCGCTGGGTGGCGTTCAGCGCCAAACAGGACGCCGTGCGGGCGGAACGTGACCGCCTCGAAGGGTTGCGCATTCATCCCGGCAGTGCCATGGCCGAGCGGATAGCGGCCAGGACCGATCAACCCTTCTCCCGCGATGTGACCGCCCTCGAACTGCTTCGCCGCCCCGACTGGGACTACGCCAGTCTGCTCCAGACACTCGGCCTCAGCCCTTGCGCGGACCCCCGGGCCCGCGAACAATTGGAGATCGACTGCAAATATGCAGGTTACGTGGCGCGCCAGCAGGACGAAATCATCCGCGCCGCCCGCTGGGCGGAGATGGAAATCCCCGCGGACATGGACTACGCCGCCGTGCGTGGCCTTTCCACCGAAGTGAGACAGCGGCTGATCCGGCAACGGCCGCAAACCATCGGTCTGGCCAGCCGAATCCCCGGCATGACCCCCGCCGCGATTTCCCTGCTCCTGATTCACGTGAAACGTCGCGGCCTGCAGCGGGTCGGCTGAGTCCAGTGGCTAAACCAGAAGAGACCCCGTGGACGCCACGCGCGCGTTTGGATGCCGGATTGGCGGCCCTCGGCCTCGACGCTGTCCACGCGGAGCAACGTGACTTGCTGATCCGCTACCTCACCCTCTTGCAGCGCTGGAATGCCACCCACAACCTGACGGCGGTGCGCGACCCCCGGGAGATGGTGTCCCGCCATTTGTTGGACAGTCTGGCCGTCCTCCCCCACCTGCCGATGGGGGCCGTGGCCGACATCGGCAGCGGCGCCGGATTGCCGGGCATTCCTCTGGCCATCTGTCGTCCGGCGCAAGCATTTACCCTGGTGGAGCCCGCCGCCAAGCGGGTCGCCTTCCTCCGCCATGTCATCGCGGATCTTGGGCTGATCCGCGTGCGGGTCGCCGCACAGGGCAGTGAGGATTACCACCCCGACCCTCTGCCGGACGTCATCGTCAGCCGTGCCACCGCGCCCTTGGCCCGTCTCGACGCCATGACCCGGCACCTGCAGGGTCCCCATACCCGGGTGCTCGCTTTAAAAGGCCCCGGTGTGGGGGAAGAACTGGCCGACTGGCCTCGTGCAGCCACCCTCAGCATCACCCGCCAAGAACTCGCCATCCCCGATTTGCCGCCGCGCCTGCTGCTTTCCTGGCGCACCCCGGTCATCACGCGCTAGCCCCCCGCGCCACGACGGGTTATCCTAAGCGATAATCTTTGTCGAAAGATGGGTATTCCCCAGTGACCATGCGCACCGTCGCTATCGCCAACCAAAAGGGCGGAGTGGGTAAGACCACCACTGCCGTCAATCTGGCCGCTGGGCTGGCCCAGGCGGGCCAGCGCGTCCTCCTGATCGACCTTGACCCGCAAGCCAACGCCACCACCGGCCTCGGTCTCGGTAACGGCGTGACGTCGACCATTTATCATGTACTCCTCGGTGAACTGCCCCTGAGCGCGGTGTTGTTAAGCGCCGCTCCGGCGGGTCTCTCTCTCGCCCCCTCCAATCCCGATCTGGCGGGGGCGGAGGTGGAGCTTTATGATCGGCCCGAACGCGAGCGGCATCTGAAGAACGCTCTGATCCCCGTTGCCGGCTTTGACTATGCCCTGATCGATTGCCCGCCCGCGCTCAATATGCTGACGATCAACGCGCTGGTCGCCGCAGACAGCGTGTTGATCCCCATGCAGTGCGAATACTACGCGCTGGAGGGCCTGACTCAGTTGCTTGGTACGGTGCGCCGGGTACGCGCCCAGTTGAACCCTCGTCTCGAGGTGCATGGCTTGCTGCGGACCATGTTCGACAATCGCAACCGGCTGGCCTCCGAAGTGGGACTGGAGTTGGAGCGGCATTTTCCGGACAAGCTTTATCAAACGGTCGTTCCCCGGAATATCCGCCTCGCCGAGGCGCCCAGCTTTGGCCGCGCGGCGCTGGAGTACGATCCCGCCTGTGCGGGATCGCGGGCTTATCAGGGGGTTGCCGCCGAATTCTTGCGTCGCGAGTGGGTGGAGTGAAGCGGGTCGGCCTGGGACGTGGCCTGGATGCCCTGTTCGCCAGCGAGGGGGGGGGCGGCGGGAGCATGCGCGAGATCCCCATCGACTTGCTGCAACGCGGGCGTTACCAGCCGCGCGGTCTCATCAGCGAGGCATCGGTGAGCGAGTTGGCGGCCTCCATCCGGAGCCAGGGGGTGGTGCAGCCCATCGTCATCCGGGCCATCGGCGGCGGGCGCTACGAGATCATCGCCGGAGAGCGCCGCTGGCGGGCGGCGCAATTGGCTGGCCTCAGTCATATCCCCGCCGTGGTCCGTGAGTGCAGTGACGAGCAGGCCCTCGCCATCGGCATCATCGAGAACATCCAGCGCCAGGCCCTGAATCCTTTGGAAGAAGCGCAGGCCTTGCAACGCCTGCTCGACGAATTTGGCCTCAGCCACGAAGCGCTGGCCGAATCCCTCGGTCGTTCCCGTGCGGCCATCAGTAACCAGCTGCGTCTGCTGCGGCTCTGTCCAGCGCTGCATCCCCATGTCGAAAATGGCGCGCTCAGTGCCGGTCACGCCCGCGCCTTGCTGACCTTGCCCGACGCGCGCCAGGTGCGGCTGGCGGAAAAGGTGGTGCGCGAGGCCTTGAGTGTGCGGGCCACCGAACGTCTGGTCCAGGCCGAGGGCCGGGTACAGCGGCCAAAAGCTGAACAGGATCCCAACATCGCAGCGCTCTCGGCCAGAGTCGAGGCCCATCTCGGTCTGCCGGTCGCGTTGCGGACCCTGGGCCGGGGTGGCGAATTGCGGATTTTCTGGGAGGATCCGGAACAAGAGGCCGCGCTTTTTCAGCGCCTGGGTGTGCCGCTGGAAGAGGATGAAAGCTGATATTCCGCTCTTGACGGGCTGCACCAGCCTGTTTAGACTCACCGCGTATTCAAGGCCGGTGCGGTGAAAGAGCAAGAAAAACAAACCGCGATGGTGAATTTCTCGTCGTATGTGGGGCGAG
>JAKCBU010000132.1 GCA_021839095.1 Pseudomonadota bacterium
GGTGGATGTATTCCCCGCCAGCGCCGATCAGCAGCCGGTGCGCATCGCCCAGGACGCGGTGGCGGCGGCGCAGCGTGGTGTCTACGACGTGCTGATCGTCGACACGGCGGGACGTTTGCATGTGGACGGCGAGATGATGGCCGAAGCGCAGGCCCTGACCGCGGCGACCCAACCGGTGGAGCTGCTTTTTGTGGTCGACGCCATGACCGGTCAGGACGCGGTGAATACCGCCAAGGCCTTTAACGACGCCTTGCCGCTGACCGGCGTGATCCTCACCAAAGCGGATGGTGATGCCCGCGGCGGCGCGGCCCTGTCGGTGCGGGCCGTTACGGGTAAACCCATCAAGTTCATCGGTATCGGTGAGAAAATTCGCAAGGGCCTGGAACCTTTCTACCCGGATCGCATGGCTTCGCGCATTCTGGGCATGGGCGACATCGTGAGTCTGGTGGAACAGGTCCAGCAGGATGTGGACGAAGAGCAGGCCCGGAAAATGACCGACAAGCTGCGCAGCGGCAAGGGCTTCGACCTGGAAGACTTCCGTGCGCAGTTGCGCCAGCTGGAGCGCATGGGCGGTATGGCCAGCATCATGGATAAGCTGCCGGGTATGGGCGAATTGCCCGCAGAGGCGCAGAACGCCATGCAGGACGGCAGGCCGATGCGCCGCCTGGAGGCCATCATCAACTCCATGACGCCGGGCGAGCGGCGCCACCCCGACATCATCAAAGCCTCGCGACGGCGGCGGATTGCGGCGGGCTCCGGGACGACCGTCACCGAGGTGAATCGCCTGCTCAAGCAGTTCGAGCAGATGCAAAAAATGTTCAAAAAAATGGGTAAGGGGGGCCGAGGGCTCAGCCGTTTGCTGGGGATGAATCCCAAATCGATGTTGAAGGGTGGTTTACCCTTCCGTTAGCGCTTGTTTTTAGTTACGATACGCGCCTTTCTTCCGCGCGGCGGGAGAGAATCATGGTCAAGGAGAACACATGGTAGTCATTCGTATGGCCCGGGGCGGCGCCAAGAAGCGGCCTTTCTATCATATTGTCGTGGCCGATAGCCGTAGCCGTCGGGATGGTCGCTTTATTGAGCGGCTGGGATTTTACAATCCCATTGGCGCGTTGGCCGAGTTACGGATCGACAAGGAGCGCGCCGCTTACTGGCTGAGCCAGGGTGCCCGGCCATCCGATACTGTTGCCGCCTTTTTGAAGAAAGAAGGCGTGGGCAAGACAGGTGTCGCCGGCGCCTGACCCCGGGGAGTGGGTGGTGCTGGGGCGGGTCTCCGGCATCTATGGCGTGCGCGGTATGGTGAAGGTGTTTTCCTTTACCGAGGAGCGTGACGCCATCCTCGGCTACGCGCTTTGGTATCTCGGCCCGGAACGGCGCCCTTGGGGGCTGGAGGGAGGGCGTATGCAGGGCGAGGGTGTGGTGGCCAAGCTGGCGCAGGTGGATGACCGTGAGCAAGCGCGCGCCCTTATTGGGCGGGAGATCGCCGTGCTCAAGACTGAACTACCTACGCTGGGAGCGGGAGAATTCTACTGGAGCACGCTGGTCGGGTTACACATCCTGAACCAGGAAGGCGTCGCTTTGGGCACCGTGTCCGCTTTCCTGGAGACCGGGGCGAATGACGTGATGGTGATCGACGACGGCAAGGGTGGTGAATTGCTCATTCCGTGGTCGGCCGAGGCGTCTGCGGGTGTGGACTTGGCCGCCGGGCGGATCGTCGTGGATTGGCAAGCCGACTGGTGATGCGTTTCGACGTCATCACCATTTTTCCGGGGCTGATCCGCAGCTATTTGCAGGAGGGTGTTGTCGGGCGCGCGTTGACCCGCGGGTTGATTGCGGTGCAAACCTGGGATCCGCGGGATTTCAGTGACAACGCCTATCGGCGGGTGGATGATCGCCCTTTTGGCGGCGGGCCGGGCATGCTGATGATGGCGCCGCCTTTGCTGGCCGCCATCGCAGCGGCGCGGGAGGCCAATCCGGGGGCACCGGTGATTTACCTGTCGCCCCAGGGACAACGCTTGCAGCAGCGGGCGGTGCGGGATTTCGCCGCGCTGCCGGGCTTGATTTTGCTGGCGGGCCGCTACGAAGGCATTGATGAACGGGTGTTGGCGGCGGTAGATGCGGAATGGTCTATCGGCGACTATGTGCTGGCGGGTGGCGAGTTACCGGCGTTGGTGCTGATGGAAGCGGTGGCGCGGCAGTTGCCGGGTCTGCTGGGCCATGCGGATTCGGTGACGGAAGACAGTTTTTCGGAGTCCGGCTTGTTGGATTGCCCCCATTATACCCGGCCTGAATCGGTGGCGGGGCAGAGGGTTCCGGAGGTGCTGCTTTCCGGGGATCATGCGCGTATCCGCCGCTGGCGTTTACAGCAGTCGTTGGGACGCACCGCCGAACGGCGCCCGGATTTGCTCGAGCAACGGGGGCTGCAAGCGGGTGAGGAGACATTATTGGAAGAGTATCGCCGTCAGGGCGGCGAAACGCAGTCTTACTAGGCTTAAGGAGTAGGGAATGAACATCATTGATGAAATCAATCGGGAACAACGGAAGTCGGATCTGCCGACTTTTGGTGCGGGTGACACGGTGGCTGTTCACGTGAAGGTGAGAGAAGGCGACCGTGAACGTGTTCAGGTTTTTGAAGGGATCTGTATTGCGCGGCGTAATCGCGGTCTGCATTCCGCTTTCACGGTCCGCAAGATCTCCAACGGCGAAGGTGTGGAACGTGTTTTTCCCGCCTATTCCCCACTGGTGACCAAGGTAGAGGTCAAGCGCCGTGGTGACGTACGCCGCGCCAAGCTCTACTACCTGCGTGATCTCTCTGGTAAAGCGGCACGCATCAAGGAAAAATTGGGCTGACGTGGCTTGGCGCGGCCCTCGGGCATGGCCGGGTTCGGGTTGAATGAGGGGGTGCTGACGCCGGGTTCGGGGGAAATTCTCGAACGCTGGCGCTCCGTTTCCCATTTCGAACGGGAAGCCCTTTGGGCCGACCCCGTGAACCGGCTGGCTTTGCGCGCCGCTTGGCAGCAGGCCCTGCTGCCAAGCTGGTGGGCCGTCGCCGCAGAGACTCGGGCCTTGCAAGACGTGGTGGACACCCTCGCTCTCCTCGCCGCAACGGAATCCTTGCCGCCCGTCTTGCTGGCGGATGCCTTGCAGACGCAGGAAGGGGTGCTGGCGCGGTCGACGGGCATCCTGCCTGCCGCGCTCCGGTTGGAGGCGGCCAAACCGATGCCTCTGGACATGGAAGCGGACAGCTTCGCCAAGGCCATTGAGGACGGTGATCTGGATACGTTGGCACCGCTACTCTTCAGCATGGCGGAGGACACGAACGCCCGGCAGATCGTCCTCAACCGCCTGGCCCAGCGTTTGGCCGACGATAACCACGCCCAGGGTTTGCGCACCATGCTCTATGGACAGTGGCACGATGCCGCGGCCGACCTCCCTGCTCGGCCCTTCTCGCTGGGGGTGATGGCACTGTTGCAGAGTCATTGGCAATTGCCTGCCGGGGTGGCGGTGGTGGTTCCCGAGGGGCGGGCCAGCCGCGATGCCGTCGTGGATAAGCCCCTCTTACACGCTTTGCGGGAGCGCGATCTGCCTGCCTTCATGGGACGCATACGTGCCCTCGGCGATCAACCCCTGGACGCCATCCGCCAGCTTTTTCTGACGATCACCTTGATGATTATCGAAGGCGGCGCTGGCAAGGATCCTCTGCCACTGACTCGGCTTTACGTCTGGCTCGGCAGTTTGCTGGCGTTACCCCACCGCAGTGTACGCCAGGCCCGGAAGGTGTTATTCAGTGCCGCTGCCACGGTTTTCAGTTTTTCCGGATGGTCGCGTCAAGACGACTGGCCGGACTTCAGCACGCTGGCGGATTATCGCGAGCGGGCGGCCAGGGAGCCGAGACCTGCGCCGTTCGGTTGGCAAGGGGCCTTGTATGCCGAGGCGACAGGCTCCGGGCCGCAGTGGTGGGTGCAGGTGGCAGAACAGGGTGCGGCAGCGTCCGGAGCGGTTGGTTTCTGGTCTTTGTGGCGCATCGCGCAACGCGCGGGTTCTTTGACAGGAGGGCCATTGGCATGGATTCATCCCCTGGTGGTCATACGCCTGTATCTGGACTGACCAGCCAGCGTTCCGACGTGTCACATTTTTTTCGCATGCCGGATGTTCGATGGCCATGACGGTGGCGTCTACCGAGCGCCAGCGGATAGATGCCTTTCTCGACGCCCTGTGGCTGGAAAAAAACCTGGGTGAAAATACGCTGACGGCCTATCGGCAGGATCTCTTGCAGGTGGCCGTTGCGCTCGCGGAGCAAGCCCTGACCCTGACCGCCGCTGATGAGGGTGCCCTGGCGCGCATACTGGGGCAGAGACTAGAATCCGGGGCGGCCCTGCGTTCCGTCGCCCGCCTGCTCTCCAGCGTGCGCCGCTTTTATGGCTACGCGGAACGGGAGGGCTGGGTACCGCGAGATCCCAGCCGTAATCTGCGAAATCCCCGTCTCGGCCGGGCATTGCCTCATGTCCTCAGCGAAACGGAAATAGAGGCCCTGCTGGCGGCCCCCGACGGTACACGCCCCCTGGGATTGCGCGATGCCGCCATGCTGGAGTTGATGTACGCCTGCGGGTTGCGGGTGTCGGAGCTGGTGAATCTGGAAATGCGTCAGGTGGATCTCAGCGCCGGTCTGGTGGTGGTCTTTGGCAAGGGTCGCAAGGAACGGTTGGTACCTATGGGGGAGTTGGCCGCCGAACGCACCGCGCAGTATCTGCGGAACGCTCGTCCGCAGATATTGGGTGAACGTACCAGCGCCGCCGTTTTCGTGACGGGGCGTGGCGCCGCCATGACCCGGCAGCGTTTCTGGCAAAACATCGAGCATTATGCG
>JAKCBU010000133.1 GCA_021839095.1 Pseudomonadota bacterium
CATGAGGCACGCATGCCATCATAAGCACCGACCGCATACCCGCCCCGACCCGATCATACCCTGCCGCCGCCATGGCGGCGGCAGGGTATCGACCGTTGCGAGAGGCCGCTCCGCGGAACAGAAATTCCGCTATCGCTTTGCGAGCGGCGCGATGCGGTGAGGGACGCGGTGGCGCCCAAAACGGCTGATCTGGCGCTCGAAGCGCCCGGCGATGGAGTATTGACAATGGGGGCAATGACCATCGGGGGTCAGATGATAGTCTAGGATCGCGTACCAGTCCCGCGTGATCAGGGGTGCGCCGCAACCGGGACAATAAGTGGTGTCTCCCGCGGCGTCATGGATGTTGCCGGTGTAGACATAACGGAGCCCTGCCGCCAGGGCGATCTGCCGCGCCTGGGTCAGGGTGGCGGCAGGGGTGGGGGGTACCTCGGGCATCCGGTAGTCGGGGTGAAAAGCGGAAAAGTGCAGTGGTACGTCGGGGCCGAGGTGATCCATGATCCATGCGCATTCGGCGCCGATTTCGGCCTCGGAATCATTGTGGCCGGGAATGAGCAGGGTGGTGATCTCCAGCCAGGTGGAGGTCTCCTGGACGATATACTCCAGGGTTTCCAGCACGGGTGCGAGATGCGCGCCGGTCAGCCGGTAATAAAATCCTTCGGTAAAGGCTTTGAGATCGACATTGGCGGCATCCATCTTGGCAAAGAAATCCCGCCGGGCCTCGGCATGCACGTAGCCCGCCGTCACGGCCACCGTCTCGATCCCTTGCGCGTGACAGGCATCGGCGGTGTCCATGGCGTATTCGGCAAAGATGATGGGGTCGTTGTAGGTGAAGGCGACGCTTTTACAGCCGAGGTCCCGGGCTGTCTGCGCAATGGCCGCGGGGCTGGCCTGATCCTGCAGGCGGTCCATCTCCCGGGATTTGGAAATGTCCCAGTTCTGGCAAAACTTGCAGGCGAGATTGCAGCCCGCGGTGCCGAAGGATAAGACGCTGCTGCCCGGATAGAAGTGGTTCAGGGGCTTTTTCTCGATGGGGTCCACACAAAAGCCGGAGGATCGCCCATAGGTCGTGAGCACCATCTCCGCACCCACCCGCTGGCGGACGAAGCAGGCCCCGCGCTGGCCATCGTGGAGCCGGCAGTCGCGCGGGCAGAGGTCGCACTGGATGCGGCCGTCTTTCAGCGGATGCCAGTAACGGGCCGGGTATTGCGCTTCGTGGTGTTCGGCCTTCATGTGACCTCTCCGGCGGGAGGCTGGGGTTCGCGCCATTTTTGTACGTGATAACAATAGACTTCGATCTCCAGCGACCAGAAGTCCGGCGGGAGCCCAGCCTTGCGTTTGAGTTGGCGCAGGAACTCCCTGGGCTCCGGCAACGCTTCCCAGACTTGGGGGAGGAAGGTGCCTTGATGCGCCCCGTAACATAGGACGAGGCCATGTCTGCCCGGCTGGATCCGGGCGATCAGATCCACTTCACTCTGTGCCGCCAAGCGCTCCAATGGGGACAATACGGACACTTCCACCTGCACGGCAAGCCATTCCGCTGCGTTCAGAGGCGGGAAACGGGGGTCATGAAAGGCCGCCGCCAGGGCATTGGCGCGGATGTCTTCGGCCAGGGGGCGATGGGCGCTGAGACTACCGATGCAACCGCGCAAGGCGTCCCGCTGATTGAGGGTGACGAAACTCGCCGCAGGCTCCCGCAGCCAGCTCATGTCAGGGGGGAGGAGGGCGGCTGTCTGGCCCAGGGCCTCGGTGATGACCGATCGGGCCAGGCCGAGCAAAACCGGGCCGGCGCTTGCCGGAAGCCGCTCTGGACGGTGTTCCTGGGGTAGCTGATGCGCGGGATTCATGGCGTCGTAGACTCCGCAAAGAAGGCAAAGGCCGCGTAGCCGACCACGGTGTCCCGATCTCCGGCGGTATCACCGGAATTGCGCAGATCGAGCAGACGCGGCTGTAAGCGATGGCGATGGGCGGTTTGCAGGAGGCCATTGATGGGAATGGCGCCACAGGCTTGCGCAGGGTGGATGGGGGTGCCGTCGGGGTGCAGAATCTGCCGGACCGTGGCGTTGTCGATGCGGCGCGCCTCGGCATAGGGGTGGTAATGGGAAAGATCCGAACTGATCAGGATGACGCTTTCCGGTCCATCCCATAGGGTATCCAGGACTTCGGCCACCTCTCTGGGGCTCGCTTCCCCCACGACCAGCGGCAGGATGGACACTGGCCCCAGGACTTCCTGGAGGAAGGGCAGTTGCACTTCCAGGGCGTGTTCTTGCGCATGGGCGATGGGCAGCTCCAGAACCTGGGGCAACTGCGCGATGGCGGTGACCCCGGCGTGATCCACGGGAAGTACGCCGAGGGGGGTCTGGAAGGCGTCCGCGCCGGACAGGGCGATACCCCGAAAGGGCACGCGATGGGCCGGACCGAGGAGGACGACCCGCTGGATTTTCCCCCGGCCCGACGCCAGCGAACGGTAGGCGCTGGCCGCTGTGGGTCCGGAATAGGGGTAACCGGCGTGGGGGACGATCAGCGCCTTGGGCCACGGCGATGCCTTCTGCCCGCCGGATGGGGGGGCAGGCGCGTCGCGGAGATAATGTTGCAGGTTCTGGCGCAGAATGGCGGCCTGGGCGGGATAAAAAGTGCCCGCCACGGCGGCTGGTCGTATGGGGTTCATGGTCGCTCCCTCCCTGGTTATTGGCTATATCAGGATGCGATGCGTGTTTTTCAAGGCCGTGCGGTAGCGGTTTGCGCAACGGATCATGGAGATCAGTTTTCCCGGAAGCCGCTGCCATGTGGGCGGGCACGGTCGCTCCCCCCGCGGCTATGGCTTGTTTGCCGTGGCGATCATGAGCAGAATCACCCCGTCAAAAATCAAATTCACGCCGACGAATATGCCGACCAGAATGAGGGAGCCCTGGGGCCAGGTCGCTAAAAAGAGGATGGCGATGAGGACATCCACGATACCGCTAAAAATGAACCAGCCCCGTCCATGCCCGGCATGGACATGGGACCGGGTAAAGTTACGGTAGGCATCCAGTATGAAGTAAAGAACGAATAACAGGCCGATGCTGGCGATCCCGGCATTGGGCAGCGCGATCATGATGACGCCGGTCGTCAGCAGCAGCAGGGGTTTGAGCCAATCAGCCAGATGGTATTGGTGTAATTGATAGCTGTGAATGATCCAGGTGAGTCCGGCAATGACCAGTACGGCGGCCATTATACCGACGGTGACGGCGGACAGCAGGATCGGCGCCAACAATCCCGCGATCCCAATGAGGATCAGGATGATCGCAATGGGCAGGACGTATTTCCCGAACATTTTGCGTTCTGTTTCCACAAGCGTCGTAAGATCAGGTAGTGGGTCCTTCATGGTCAGCCTCTCAGCGATACCACAGTATCTCGGTGTTTTCCATGGGCACCAGGCAGTGCTCCCGGTGCGGGATAACCCGCGGGGTGAAGTGTTCGATAGGGCGGTCGCCCGGAACCGTACAGTGGTAATTATAGCCGTTAATGGCCCCGCTCAGCGCATCGCCACGATCCATCGGATGCACTTCTGGGGCATGGGTGTCATCACCATTGGCAAAGAGCTGGACGGCGACAGCATCCGGGTCGAGATCGTCCAGATACACATGCACCTGAAAATGGTGCTTGCCCGGGTCACTCTGCACATGGAGTTCGCCGAAATGCAGACTCTGCCAATGCTGATGAATGTCATGCTGCCATTGACTGATGCCTTCCACCGTGGCGCGTTCCTTGCGCGCGGCGAGCAAGCGCGCGGCCGGTGTGTAGAGGGAGGATATGTAATCCTGTAGCATGCGGTTGCTGCTGAATTGGGGGGTCAGCCGACTCATGCTTTCGCGGATTTTGTTGGTCCATCCGCAGGGGCAGCCGTTGGCATCGCGCTGATGATAAAAGAGGGGCACCACTTCTTCTTCCAGCACACGGTACAGTTGCTGCGCTTCCTGCTGTTCCCATTCCAGGTCGGTATCGTGCTCCTGACGGTCACCCAAGGCCCAGCCGGTCTCCGGGCCATAGGCTTCGGCCCACCAGCCATCCAGTTCCGAGAGGTTGAGGCCGCCATTGACCAATACCTTCATGCCGCTGGTCCCACTGGCTTCCCAGGGGCGGCGTGGGGTATTGATCCACAAGTCGACCCCCTGCACCAGATGTTCGGCCACCAGCATGTCATAATCGGCAATGAAGACCATACGTCCGGCCAAGTCGGGGTGCTGACGAATGAATTGGGTCCATTGCTGGATCATGGCCTTGCCGGCGCCATCCTTGGGATGCGCCTTGCCCGCGATCAGCAGTTGTACCGGATAGCGCGGGTTGTTCAGCAGGCGGTAGAGGCGGTCGGGATCGGTCAACAGCATGTTGGGGCGCTTGTAGGCGGTAAAGCGGCGGGCGAAGCCGATGGTCAGGGTATTGGGGTCGAGTGCCGTTCTGGCGTGTTCGCAGTCCTGATCCGGGGCGTGCGCCGCCGCCAGTTGTTTTTGCAGGCGTTGCCGGGCGAAATGGATCACCTGCTGGCGCGCGGCGCTGCGCATCTGCCAGAGATTGGCATCGGAGGTCTGGCGGAAATCGGTCTCGATATCCTTCAAATCCCCCAGCCAGCGGGCCTTGCCGCAGCGGCTGGTCCATAGGGCGTCGGCTTCAGCGGAATCCCAGGAAGGCATATGCACGCCATTGGTGATATGCGTGACGGGGACTTCGTTTTCGGGCCAGCGAGGGAACAGGGGCTGGAACAAGCGGCGGCTGACGGCCCCATGCAGGCGGCTGACGCCGTTGACGATGCCGCTGCCGTGAATGGCGAGCCACGCCATATTGAAGGGTTCGCGGATATCTTCGGGATTCTCCCGGCCG
>JAKCBU010000134.1 GCA_021839095.1 Pseudomonadota bacterium
GTGAACAGGAGCAACAGTAAGCCGATTTTCCGGGTAAACGTGTGCATGTTTCCTCACTTATGATTGCTGGGGAAGAGTGCGGTTGCCTCCGGATCTTTTGTTTTCGATGGTTTTGAGCAGACGTGCCAGGAGCATCCGCCGGTTGGGTACTCCATGCCGTCTGCACAAGACGGCGATCCGGGAGCGGATCGTGCTTTCACTTTGACCCATCTGGGTGGCAATCTCGTTCTGCCCGATGCCTTCCACGAGCATTTGCGCAATACGCAAGTCCGTTGGGGTGAGTTCGGGATGGAAAGGTGCTTCAGCTTCGAGGGCCGTGTAGAGGATGAGCAACTCTGCTTGGACATCCTTGAGTTCCATATCACTCAACGCTCGAGTGATATCCAGGTGGAAGAGGGCGATTTGGGTAGGAGCGGGGTTGCAGAGGAGGCTCATCGCGAGTTGCGAGCATGTCGTGATGCAGTAAGGGTGTGGATTTCCGGAGGTTGCCTCGCGTTGTGCCCGGACGATCAATTCTCTGGGTGGAGCGGGCCAGCGCCCCGCAGGGTAGCGCCACCAAGACTTGGTCTGCCAGCCTTTGTAGCGGCGGAGCAGGCGATAGACTTTGATTTGGCGGAACCAGCCTTGTTTCCGCCATTTTCTGGCGAAATCGGAAGGTGATCTTCCCAAGGCATGGCAATTGAGTGCTGGGCCCGTGCCGCACGCCGCAGGCTGGGCCAGTAGATTTAGCCACATATTCGCTCCCTCCGATACGGAGAATTATATAATTTAACTTATAACGGATGTTACCGCGCCCCGCGCTGATGTCAATACTCTCCGAGATCGGTGAGGGCAATGCGGTCAGTGTCGTACCTGTCCACGCTGAACTGACCACCCAGGATGCCGCCGATGTGCTCAATGTCTCGCGGCCATTTCTGGTGCAGTTGCTGGAGCGTGGCGAGATTCCGTTCCACAAATACGTCCGTTCTGGGGGGATACGGCCGCATAGGCATAAGTGTATTGGTAGATCAGCATAGCTTCCACTTCGGGGCGCGTCGGCTTCTTGGCCCAGCAATAGCGGGTGTCGCTGATCCGCCCAAAGCGCGCCTCGTCCTGGTACATGACGCGCAAAGGGCGGGAGGTCGGAAACATCGCCAAGACTTCGGCTATGGCTTCGGGCCGTTTTTTCCAGACTTCCCGGCGTTCCGCATCCCCTTGTGGATGGTAGGTATCGGGAGCGAGCTTCCCTAAATCCAGGGGTGGCAGTACCGCCTGTGCCCGTCTCAGTTCTTCATCTGTCTTCGCGCTGCGCAACAACTCTCGTGCCGCCACTACATGCTCTACTCCACCTGTCGGACGTGCCATGCCCCCGTGAAGAGCATGGCATATTACCACTGTTTATAACGCTAATTGGAATTAGGGGCAGATTGATGGGAGATGCGGCCATGGCAGCCGTTCCTGCGGGATGTATGCTTAACCTCCTCAAGAAAATCGCTCTTGAAGCAGTTATAAGATGATCCGATAGTGCCTTACCGCGTGCAGCCGCTGGCAGAAGATCCGGATTACGGACCAAGATGTTAGACAGGCGGGATTTTATTAGACAGTAGCGAGGGGGCTTTCTCGCTATCTTTTTGAAAAATATGGGGTGGCTGACGGGGCTCGAACCCGCGACAACCGGAATCACAATCCGGGACTCTACCGACTGAGCTACAGCCACCATCGACACGGATGATACAATGACTGCGGTCGGGGCCGCAAGGTGAATGATGCGGCGTTAATCCATGAACAGCGAGCTTACGGAGTCCTCTTCCGCAATCCGGCGGATCGTTTCAGCAAGCAGTTCGGCGACGGACAGAACACGAATCTTGCCGCTGCCCCGGGCGTCCGGCCGGAGCGGTATGGTGTCGGTAACCACGAGTTCGTCCAGCATGGAGCTTTCGATGCGCTCCATGGCGGGGCCGGACAGTACGGGATGGGTGCAGTAAGCGCAAACCTTGATGGCGCCCTGCGCCTTGAGCGCATGGGCGGCTTCGCAGAGGGTGTTGGCGGTGTCCACCATGTCGTCGACGAGGACGCAGGTGCGGCCTTCGACGTCGCCGATAATATTCATGACGACCGAGTCATTGGGACGCGGTCGCCGTTTGTCGATAATGGCGAGATCGACCTCGAGCCGCTTGGCGATGGCGCGGGCGCGAACGACGCCGCCCACATCGGGGGAGACGACGATCAGTTCCGGATAGCTCTGCCGCCAGATATCCCCCAGCAGAATGGGCGAGGCGTAGATGTTGTCCACTGGAACGTCAAAAAAACCCTGAATCTGATCGGCGTGCAGATCCATGGTGAGGACCCGGCTGGCACCAGCGCTGGTGATGAGGTCCGCGACCAGTTTGGCGGTGATGGCGGTCCGCGAACGGGACTTGCGATCTTGTCGGGCATAGCCGAAATAGGGCATGGCCGCGGTGATGCGGTTGGCGGATGCGCGTTTCAGCGCGTCGATCATGGTGAGCAGTTCCATGAGGTGATCGTTGGTCGGCGCGCAGGTGGGTTGGAGCACAAAGACGTCCCTGCCGCGCACGTTCTCCAGGATCTCTACGAAAACCTCGCCATCACTGAATGCGCCGACTTCGGCACGACCGATGGGGATTTGCAGGAAGCGTGCCACCTGGGCGGCCAGGACGGGATTGGCGTTCCCGCTGAAGACCATGAGATTGCCGTGGGCCATGTGATGCGTTTCCCTCTCCGCAGGTGGCAAAACAGTCCGAGGACAATTTGGCTGGGGCGCCAGGGATCGAACCTGGGAATGCCGGAATCAAAATCCGGTGCCTTACCGCTTGGCTACGCCCCAATAATTATTGCTCGGCGGGATCGTAAAGCGGGTGCACATTCCGTCCGCGCACAGGCCATGCGTGCCAGGGCGCTGGTACCCGGGCCGCAATCCGCCGTGCGGATGCCGCATCTGCGACCACCCCGAAAACGCAGGCACCGCTACCCGTCAAGCGAACCGCCCCCATACCCTGCTGATTCGTCAACCAGCGTATGCCACGGTCCACTTCAGGATAGCGGGCGCGCACCGTGGGTTCCAAGGTGTTTTCCACGGTCCCGCCGAGAAACGCGCCTATTGTGATGGGCGCATGATGTCGTGTCAATTCAGGGGCGGTGAAAATCTCCCGGGTACTGACCGATACCTGCGGGTGCAGCAGCACATAATGGCTTTCCGGAAGGCCGTCCAGCACTTGCAAGCGTTCACCCACCCCTTCGGCCCAGGCACTGTGTCCGAAAATAAACACAGGAACGTCGGCGCCGAGGCGGGCGCCGATCTGCATGAGTTCCGCGCGGCGTAAACCCGTGCGCCACAGGCGGTTGAGGATGATGAGGGTGGTGGCGGCATCCGAGGAACCGCCACCGATGCCACCGCCCAGGGGTAAAATTTTGTCCAGATGAATATGGACGCCCTCGCGGGCACCGCTGACATCGGCCAGGTATCGCGCCGCGCGAAGACTCAGATCGTCGGCTTCCGTTACCCCCTCTGGTCCTCCACTGCGGGAGAACTGTCCGGCCGGTCGTGAACTGAACTGGATCTGGTCGGCCAGTTCGACAAACTGAAACACGGTTTGCAGATCGTGATAACCGTCGCTGCGCTGGCCGATAACACGCAGCATCAGATTCAGTTTCGCGGGCGCGGGATAGAGTTCGTTCATGGGGTATCGTGGATTCCCATCCGCCACTGGGTGATGGCCAGGCGCAGGGTGATCCCTTCTGGGCCGGTGGCCTGGAGTAGTTTGGGCATGATCAGGCCGCCTACCGGCGCATATTGGAGGTAATGGATCTGCCAGGGGCCGCTGTGCAGTAGCGTGGGTAGTCCGGCGGCATTCGTCCGCTCGGCCGTCGTGTGGCTGGGCAGACCGAGCATCCAGCCAGGTAGTTCACTGGCGGGAAGATCGACGTGCAGGACCAAAGCGAGGAGGGCAGCCAGATTGTCTGCTTGTCGCGTTTCGCCGTTGGCCAAGCGCAGGCGCGCCCCTTGGGGATCGACCTCAATGCGGGCGATGGTGCGACCCAGCGGATCATAGATGGAGAGTTCCTGCTGCTGAGGCAGTTGTTTCCAGCGGAAGCCGAAGTCCTCACTGTTTTTGGGGGTGCTGAGCGCCGCTTGTCCGCTGGCCTGCCAGGATTTCAGGCTGGCGACCACCTGATTTCTTTCTGCCGCTGGTAACAGGACGTGCCGAGGGGGTTGGATCGGTGGGGTTGTGGCACAGGCCGCCAGTGTACCGGAGAGCAGGAGCATGGCAAGGGTACGGGCGGGCCGTTTGCGCGGGTGATGGGAGGCGCGGATCATGGTTGGCGCGCGAGGTCGCTTTTGAGGGCGGCATTATCCGGGTGCTTCCGCAGCGCATCGTGCCAGACCTGTCGTGCTTCCGGGTGGCGCCCCAGCGACCAGAGGACTCGTCCGAGGTGCGCACTGACTTCGGCGTCGTCGGGCAGACCCGCGTGAGCCTTCTGCAGATATTCCAGGGCCTTGCTGTTGTCGCCTTGCAAATGAAGCAGCCAGCCCACGCTATCGAGTATCTCCGGGTTTTCAGGCGCCAGACGGAGCGCTTTTGCCAAGAGCTTTTGCGCTTCCGCCAACTGGCGGTGACGCTCCACCAGGCTGTAGCCGATGAAATTGTATGCTTCGGCACTATCGGGCGCCAGGCGGATGACCGTGCGCATGGCGTTCTCCATGGCCGGGTAATCTTTGAGTTGTTCGTAGACGACTCCCTGAGCGTACCAGAGATCAGGGTGGTCCGGCATGCGCTGCAGGGCCAGGTTGACGGCTTGTAGCGCTTGATGAAAGTGCCCGTTGCTGCGCAGCAG
>JAKCBU010000135.1 GCA_021839095.1 Pseudomonadota bacterium
CCTCGTTCCCCGCGACAAAGTCATTCCCCTGCCCGACCTTTCCCCGCAGCAGGCCCTGCGCTTCGCCATGGCGGGTGGGGTCGGGGGCGGAAAAGCCACCCGCGACCGCCTCGCCGCAGGCGCCGGGGCCGCGAGACAGGCGTCCGCCGCTCCTGCCGATCCAGAGCCGGAATGACCCTCTTCCCTGCCCGCCGGCAGCGGCCCACTGAACCCCCGGAATCCGATGGCGCTTTGCGACAGGCCCTCGGTCTTCGTTATACTCTCTGACGACAAAGCAAGGAGATGAGGCATGGCCGAAGTGCGTAAAGCAGTCTTCCCCGTAGCAGGTTTGGGTACCCGCTTCCTCCCCGCCACCAAGGCCAGCGCCAAGGAAATGATGCCGGTAGTGGATAAACCGCTCATCCAGTACGCGGTGGAAGAGGCCATTGCGGCGGGCTGCGACCAGCTCATCTTCATCAGCGGGCGTGGTAAGCGCGCCATCGAAGACCACTTCGACGTCTCCTATGAACTGGAAAACGAGTTGGAAAAACGCGGCAAAAAAGCGTTGCTGGAACAGGTGCGCAATATTCTGCCCCCGCAGGTCAGCACGATTTTCCTGCGTCAGCCTTATCCCCTCGGCCTCGGCCATGCCGTCCTCATGGCCCGCCCCGTCGTCGGTGATGAACCCTTCGCGGTCTTGCTGGCGGACGATCTCATGCTGGGTGAACCGCCCATCCTCGCGCAGATGGTGGAACAGCACCAACGCTATCAGGCCGGCATCCTCGGTGTACAGGAAATTCCCAAAGAGCACTCCACCCGCTACGGCATAGTCGACGCGCGCCCCTGGGATGACCGCATTTACCAGGTCAGCGGCATTGTCGAAAAGCCCAAGCCCGAAAACGCGCCTTCCAACCTCGGCGTGGTCGGACGCTATATTCTCCCCGCACGGATTTTTCACTACCTGGAGCAAACCCAGCGCGGGACCGGCAACGAAATACAACTGACCGACGCCATCGCCAACCTGCTCAGCGAACGGCAGGTGCTGGCTTACCGTTTCGCCGGACAACGCTTTGATTGCGGCGACAAGCTCGGTTATCTGCAAGCGACGATCGCCTTCGGCAGGCTCCATCCCGAAGTAGGCGTGGAGTTTGGCCAGTATATGGATGGCCTCTGTCAGGACCAACCCCTCATGGCTGAGAGCCACGATGCTTAAGCGCAAGGGCATTCTCCTCGCCGGCGGTTCCGGTACCCGCCTCTATCCATTGACCCAGGCCGTCAGCAAACAGTTGATGCCGGTCTATGACAAACCCCTGGTTTATTATCCCCTGGCGACCCTGATGCTGGCTGGCATCCGCGAAATACAGATCATTTCCACCCCCGACGACCTGCCGCGCTTCCAGCAACTGCTCGGCGATGGTAACCAGTGGGGGCTGTCCTTCCACTATGCCGAGCAGGCACGTCCGGAGGGCTTGGCACAGGCGCTGCTCATCGCCGAGGATTTTCTGGCGGGCAGCCCTTCCGCGCTGGTGCTGGGTGACAACGTATTCTACGGCCATGATCTGAGTGAAACCCTGCAAGCGGCCAATACGTACGATACGGGCGCCACCATTTTCGCCTACCACGTCGCCAACCCGCGCGCTTACGGCGTCGTCGAGTTCAACGCCCATGGACAGGCCATCGGCCTCGAGGAAAAACCCGGTAGACCCCGTTCTTCCTATGCGGTGACAGGTCTGTACTTCTATGACGGCGATGGCAGTCACCTGGCGCGACAGATTCGTCCCTCCGCGCGGGGTGAGCTGGAAATCACCGACCTCAACCGCCTTTATCTGCAAGAACAGCGCTTACGGGTGGAAGTGCTCGGCCGCGGCACCGCCTGGCTGGATACCGGTACCCACGCCGACCTCCTCAACGCCGGCCAGTTCATCCGTACACTCGAAGAACGGCAGGGGCTCAAAGTCGCCTGCCCCGAAGAAATCGCCTATCGCATGGGCTACATCGACGACGACACCCTCATGCGCCTCGCCGCGCCCCTGCAGAAAAGCGGCTACGGCGATTACCTCTTGCGTGTCATCAGCGAAGGGCGCCAACCATGAAAATCGAGGCCTTACGCATACCCGAGGTGCTCCTGATCACCCCCAAGGTTTTCGGTGACGCCCGCGGCTTTTTCATGGAAAGCTGGAACCAGCGCCTCTTTGCGGAGGCGGGGCTGGATCTCCATTTTGTTCAGGACAATCATAGCCGCTCCCAGCAGGGCGTACTGCGAGGCCTGCACTATCAGATTCATCAACCGCAAGGCAAACTGGTCCGCGTCGTCGCTGGCGCGGTCTTCGATGTGGCGGTGGATATACGCCGTTCATCTCCGCACTTCGGACAATGGGTGGGCGCCACGCTTTCCGCGGAAAACCAGCGGATGCTCTGGGTACCCCCTGGCTTCGCCCATGGCTTCTATGTGCTCAGCGAGTCGGCGGATTTCCTCTATAAGACGACGGAGTTCTACGCCCCGGAAGCCGAGCGTTGCGTCATTTGGAACGACCCGGATATCGCCGTCGACTGGCCCTTGCCGCAGGGCACAACGCCTCTGCTGGCCAGCAAGGACGCCGCCGGACTTCCTTTGCGAGAGGCGGAAACCTTCCCGTGACCCCCTTCATTCTCTCCGAAAGGGGCGCTATCATCGCCCGTTTCCCCGAGGAGCGCGTGCATTCATGATCATCATCGACGGAGTTACCGAAAGCGGCGGCAAATTTCGCCCCTCGGCCTGGGCGGAGATGCTCATTGAAGGCGTCGGGCTAGCCCACTTCGGTGCCGATCACAAGATTCATTATCTGCCCCTCATCGAACCCGCCACGATCAACGGCAATGCCGCCATCCTCATGGACGAAAGTCTGGAGGAGATCCGTCCCGAGGCCTTCGCCGAAATCATGCGCTTCGCCGCCGAAAACCGCCTGCAGGTGCGTCGCGAAGAAGGCAGCATCGCCGATCGTCGGACTCCACCACCCACCCGGCGGCGTCACCCGACCCAGCGCCGATCTTCCTGATGCCAGAACGTCCGTCACCCGCCGCCCGCCGCTACTTTGCCTGGATACTCGCCACCATCATCATCGGCTATGCCATTTTCGCCATCGGCCTCAGCGTTCACGTCATTGACCGGCAGAGTGGCGTGCGCATCGACCTCTACGCCGCCTTGCGAACCCTGGATCGATTGCATCGGGAGGCCCTGTCCCAAACCACCACCGGCCAGGAACGCCAGTCCGTGGAAATGGCCTGGCGCGATGAACGCGCCTTCGCCGCCGCCTCCCCGATTCAAGCCCGGCACATTGCCCAAACGCTGATATCGCATTTGAATCAGCAATACCCAGACAATGCCTGTGGCCGTAAGGATCCTGCCTTTGTCGCCACCACGGCGCTCCCGGCCCGACCCGCGTGCATGATCGCCGTGGGGACCAAAGGCCGCATCGTTCAAGTCACCGGTTATGACACCCAGGGCATCGCCATGGACAACTTTTATGAATATCTCTACGCCCCCGTCAGTCCCTCGGACTAGGGGAAACTACGCCAGGAGAGTGGAACGATGAAACGTGTACTGCTATTGGGTGCGCAGGGCCAGGTCGGTTGGGAACTGCAACGCAGCCGGCCCCCTTTCGTAGAATTACGCGCCCTGGGACGCCAAGACCTCGACATCCGGGATGCCGCCCAGGTGCGGCACATGGCGGAATCTTTCCAGCCCGACTACCTGATCAATGCCGCTGCCTTCACCGCCGTGGATCGCGCTGAATCCGAAGCCGAAATGGCCTATGCCATCAACCGCGACGGCGCCACCCACTGTGCGCAGGCCGCCGAGGTCTGCGGCGCCCGGCTGATCCACATCTCCACCGATTTCGTTTTTGACGGCAACCAGGCCACCCCCTATCAGCCCGCCGATCCCGTAGCCCCGCTCGGTGTCTATGGGGCCAGCAAGGCCGCTGGCGAACGGCAAGTGCGGGAAATCCTCGGCGACGCCGCCCTGATCCTGCGCACCGCCTGGGTCTACAGCATCCATGGCAATAATTTCGTCAAAACCATGTTGCGCCTCATGGGCGAGCGGGACGCGCTGCGCGTCGTCGGCGACCAGATTGGCACCCCGACCTGGGCCGCCGGTCTCGCGCACGCCATCTGGACTACCCTCGACCACCCGGAATTCACCGGCATCCAGCATTGGACCGATGCCGGTGTCGCCTCCTGGTATGACTTTGCGGTCGCCATTCAGGAAGAAGCCATAGCCGCCGGACAACTGCGGCGCGCGATCCCGGTCGAGGTGATCGCGACCAGCGCATATCCCACGGCGGCGCGCCGCCCCGCCTGCGCCGTGCTGGATAAATCCGCCAGTTACGCCGCATTGAGCGCCGCGCCCCATTGGCGCGTAGCGTTGCGGCAGATGCTGGCCGAATCCACAGAAGTCTGACCGTTCAAGGAGCCTCCCTCATGTTCGTCGCCACGGAACCGCTTATCGAAAAACGCCTGCTCGTCACCGGAGCCGCCGGTTTCATCGGCGCCAACTTCTGTCACCACTGGTTGCACCAACATCCTCACGCCACCCTGATCGCGCTGGACGCCCTGACCTATGCGGGCAATCGCCACAGTCTGGCGGGGCTGGAGCGACACGATGGCTTTCGCTTCGTCCAGGGTGACATCCATGACACCCTGCTCGTCGAGCGGGTAATGACGGATCATGGTATCAACGTCATCGTCCACTTCGCGGCCGAAAGCCATGTGGACCGTTCCATCCACGACCCGGACACCTTCATTCAAACCAACATTCTCGGAACCCACAATCTGTTGCGGGTGGCCAGGAGGCTCTGGCTG
>JAKCBU010000136.1 GCA_021839095.1 Pseudomonadota bacterium
CGCTGCGCTGTGACGTCCCCACGGTATTCGTCTCCGGCGGCCCTATGGAGGCCGGTCATCTGTCTGACGGGACGGCGGTCGATCTGGTAACGGCCTTTGAGGCGGTCGGACAGTTCAAGCGCGGGCAGATCACCCAAATTCGTCTCAAAGAGATCGAGGACAAGGCCTGTCCGACTTGCGGCTCCTGCTCCGGCATGTTCACGGCCAACAGCATGAACTGCCTGATGGAGGTTCTCGGTATCGCGCTGCCGGGCAACGGCACCATTCTGGCGACGGCGGCGGCGCGCCGCGACCTGGTGCGGCAGGCTGCGGATCGCGTGGTGGCGCTGGCCGTGGCGGGCGGGCCGACCATGCGGCAACTGGTAGATTTCGATGCCATCGATAACGCGTTCATACTGGACATGGCCATGGGCGGTTCCACCAACACGGTGCTGCACACCCTGGCCATCGCCCGGGAGGCCGGTCTGGATTATCCCTTGGCGCGGCTGAACGATCTGGCGCAGAAGGTGGCCTACCTTGCCAAGGTGTCGCCCGCCCTGTCTACGGTGCATATCGAGGACATCGGCCGCGCCGGTGGTATCCCGGCCATCCTCCATGAGGTCCACAAGCGCAACCCCGATGTGCTACATCTGGATAAGCCGACAGTGAGCGGCCAGAGCCTGCGCGAGATCGTCTCAGCGGCGGCGGTCAAGGACAGCAGAATCATCCATCTGGCCAGCGATCCCATTTCACCCACCGGCGGCTTGCGGGTGGTCTTTGGCAATCTCGCGCCGGAAGGCGGTATCGTCAAAATCGGCGCGGTATTGCCTGGGATGCGCAAGTTCTCTGGACCAGCGAAGATTTTTGAGAGTATGGAAACGGCGGCAGACGGTATTCTTGCCGGTGACGTCAAGGCCGGTAATGTGGTGGTGATCCGTTACGAAGGCCCGAAGGGTGGCCCAGGAATGCCGGAGATGCTGACGCCTACCGCCAACATCATGGGCATGGGTCTGGGTGAAAGTGTGGCATTGATTACCGACGGCCGTTTCAGTGGAGCAACCCGCGGGGCCTGTATCGGTCACATCTCCCCGGAGGCGGCGGAGGGCGGCCCCATCGGTCTGTTGAAGGATGGTGATATGATTTCTCTTGACCTCGACAACGGCAAAATCCATGTCGATCTGAGCGACGAGGAATTGGCCGAACGCCGCAAACATTGGGTGCCGATAGAAAAGCCCCTGAAGTCACCGTGGTTGCGTCGTTATCGTAAGCTGGTGACCAATGCCGCCAACGGCGCGATCCTGGAGTCCTGAGCATTCATGAGTAATGGTGAGCTGCATATCGGTGTCTATGTGGATGCCGAAAATATTCGTTATAACGGTGGTTATGCCATGCGTTATGACGTGCTGCGGCGCTTCGCCGGGCGGGAAGAGGGGGCGCGACTACTGCGCCTGAATACCTACATGGCGGTGGATGGCGAGCGCATGAAGCGCGACCGTGAGTACCGGGAACGGATTCGCGGTTATCAGCAGGCGGTGCGCGATCTCGGTTGGAAAATCATCGAAAAGCCGGTGCGCTGGTTCGTGGACGAAGAAGGCAACAGCATGTCCAAGGCCAATGCCGATCTGGATCTGGCGGTGGATGTGATGCTGCAATCCGAGCGCCTGGATCAGGTGCTGCTGGTTACGGGAGACGGGGATTTCCTGCAGGTGGTCCGCGCGTTGCAGAATAAGGGATGCCGGGTCGAGGTGCTGGCGTTCAGGAATGTCTCCAGAGAATTGCAGTATGAAGCGGATGCTTTCTATTCCGGTTATCTGGTGCCTGGGCTGGTTCCCACCCGCGGCGACATGCGGGTGCCGTGGGGGGAGATGGGATCACGCATCCGCGGTATCTGCATCCGCTGGGAGGCGGACCGCGGCTTCGGCTTCGTCCGTTTTTTGACCGGTATTTCCGCACGGTTGTGGGTGACCGATACCCGGCAGGACGACTCTCCTTACGAGTCGGCCTTTGTCCACATTTCTGACCTGCCGCGCGAACTGGACACGGATGATCTCCCGAGCCGGGATATCATTCTGGAGTTTGATCTCGAGTCCAGTGAGACGGAAAAGGGCGGTTTCATCGCCCGCCGCTGCACGGTGGTCAATCGCTATGATGGCCGCACCGGGGGCTTGTCGAAGCAGCCCGACCGCATCTCCACCACGGAACGGGGGGAAGAGGCGGGGTTCGCCCCGCAGGACGAAGCCGAGGAGCATGAGGCGGTCGCCGCCGAACCCTCCTGACGCCGCTTCGGTCTCTACAGGTTGCGAAAAAATACCTGACTGCGGCGCTGGAAGTTGTAGAGGTGCTGCCGTGGCACCGGTAAATCCTCCAGGGCGCCGTGGCGAAAGTTGCGCTCCAGAAACCAGTGGGTCGTCTGGGTGCTGAGCACAAAGATCCGCTCCAGCGCCTGCTCCCGCGCGCGTTCCTGACAGTAGTCGAGCAGCCGCTCACCGCGCCCCTGACGACGATAGCGGCTATCTACGGCGAGACAGGCGACTTCGGCCATTCCCTGATCAGGGTAGGGATACATGGCCGCGCAGCCGATGATCTTGCCGTCCCGTTCCATGACCACGAAGTGATCCGCTTCCATTTCGAGGCGTTCCCGGCTGCGCCGTACCAGCACGCCGCGTTCTTCCATGGGGCGAATCAGATCGAGGATGCCGGGAATATCGGCGACCGTGGCCGTCCGCAGATGCTCGAAAGGATCCTGGGAAATGAGGGTACCTAGGCCATCGCGGGTGAAGAGTTCGCGCAGCAGGGCGCCATCCACATGCCGGGATATCAGATGGACGCGGTCTACGTTTCCCGTGCAGGCGATTGCCGCACTGTGCAGATGCTCGCGCAGGCCGCCCTGAATATCCTCCCGCTCCAGTAATTGCGGTAGTTCGGAGAGGGTGATCTGGCGTATCAGTTGCCCCTGTGCATCGGTCACACCATCCTCATCCATGAAAAATACCAGCTTGGCGGCGTGCAGGGCCAAGGCCGCCGCTACGGCCACTTCCTCCGCGCGGATGTTGAACAGGGTGCCCGTCGGCGAGACGCCGATGGGGGAGAGCAGGACGATTTCGTCGGCGGCAAGATGGCGTTGGATGGCCTCTGTCGCTACCCTCCGTACCTGCCCGGTATACTGGTAATCCACCCCCTCCAGCACCCCAAGGGGCTGGGCGATGATGAAGTTGCCGCTGACCACCTGCAATCCCGCATGGGCCATGGGCGAGCCCATTTGTCCTTCGGACAATGCCGCCTCCACCACCAGACGGGCGCCGCCTACCGCCTCACGGAGTACCTGCATGGCCGCCAGATCGGTGATGCGTTTGCCGTTGACCCGTTCGGTGCGGAGTTGGTGGGCCAGCAGGGCCGCGTCGATCTGTGGCCCGGCCCCGTGTACCAGGACGATATTGATGCCCAGGCTGTTGAGCAGGGCGATGTCATGGGCGAGGCTGCGGATGCTGCCATCCGCCAGGGCGTCGCCACCGAAATTGATGACGAACGTTTGCCCGCGAAAGCGATGAATGTAGGGCGAAGACTCGCGGAAGCTGCGGACGAAGCTATCGGCAGGCATCTGAGCACGCCGCCCCTAAAGGACATTCAGGGCGATGGCTGGGCGTTGTGTTTTGGGCTGGTTTTGGGCGGCAAACTCCTCCGGGCTATAGGCCTTGATCGACAGCGCATGTATCTCCTGACGCACCGGGTCGGTGGCCGTATTGACCAGACGGTGACGTGCCAATGGGGCCAAGCCCGCGAACCGGCTGCTGACAATGCGCACCTCGTAATGCCCGCCACCGCCGGACGACGCATGACCACTGTGGGATTCCGTCCGGTCATTGATTTCCAGGAATTCCGGATTCAGTGCGTCACGCAATAAATTACCAAGGATTTCTTTGTTCATGGCAAAAATACTCCTTTATAAGGGCGAACGCTGACATCTGCGTAAACGCCGGCACTGAGATAAGGTTCGGCGGCAGCCCAGGTATGGGCATCTTCCAACGAATCAAAACGGGCAATGATCAGGCTGCCGGTAAACCCTGCTTCGCCCGGTTCTTCACTGTCTATGGCGGGGAATGGCCCCGCAGTCAGTAAGCGCCCCTCGGATTGCAACTGATGCAGGCGCGCCAGATGATCGCCCCGCGCCGTCTGGCGTTTGCCCAGGGAGTCGGGATTGTCCGTGCCGATAATGCAGTAATACATGAACCTTTTCCTGTCGGTGAGATGCATGCCCTAAAGCTGCCCCATTTGCGGCAAGTTGGCAACCGTCTCCGCTGATCAGAGGCTATGCCGACGAATCGCCATCATTAGCCTCTTGCGGCAAGGCACGCGAGATCACCACCGCTTGAAAGAGCACGAAAATGACGGTGATGGCGAGCATGCCGAAAAGCTTGAAATCCACCCAGATACCTGTTGAAAACGCATAGGCCACGATCAGGTTCAGGACAGCACCGAAGAGAAAGAAGGCAATCCAGTAGCCATTAAGGCGCCGCCAGAAAGACGGGGCCAGCGCGGCTGGCAGTTGTCCGCCCATCAAGCGTTGGAGGAGCGGTTCCTCGCGCCAGTGGGTAAAGAGCAGTGCCGCCGCGAACAGCATATAGAGAATGCTGGGTTTGATCTTAATGAAGGTGTCGTTATGAAAATAGAGGGTCAGACCGCCGAAGGTCAGGATCAGCAGGGTGGAGACCCAGGTCATGGTCTCCACCCGGCCCCGCCGCCACCACTGCCAAGCCATCAGCAGGATAGCGGCAACGATGAGCACTTCGGTGGCCGTGTAGATCCCGTGAATCCTGTAGGAGATCGGA
>JAKCBU010000137.1 GCA_021839095.1 Pseudomonadota bacterium
CGCCGCCAATTGCGCGCGCAGTCCATGATCCCGCAGCAACGTAAGACACTGATGGGCCATATCCATCGGATCATTGCGCACGCTGCGGGTGCCTTTGCCCAAGCCGAGCAAGTCCGCGCTGCCCAACGCGGGCACCCCCACCACGGGCAAGCCCGCCGCCAGCGCCTCGATCAGGACCATGCCCTGGGTTTCCGTCTGGGAAGGAAACACAAAGAGATCCGCAGCGGCATAGGCATCTTTCAAGGCTTCTTTGCGGTCGAGATATCCGAGAAAGCGCACGGCATCCGTCAAGTCCTGCGTCTGTGCGAGGGTCTCCAACATTGGCCGCGCCGGGCCGTCACCCGCCAACATCAGCAGCACGTTGGGCATCTGCCGTAGAATATGTGGCAACATATTGAATAACATTGATATGTTTTTTTCCGGCGCAATCCGCCCTGCGTACAATAAGGTGGGGCGCTGGGGGGCAATGGCGTGACGCCGCCGAAATTCCGTCCCATTGCCTTCGGCAAAGTGATGGGGTTGCACACCCGTTGGAATGACCCTTACCGGTGGATTGACGCCGTAACCCCAGAGAATCTCCGCCATGGCACGCGAAGGCACGACGACCCCGTGGACGCCGTTGCACTGTTGCCGGGATACACGTCTTACCATGCCACGGCGCAGGGCTCCAGGGATTTTCGGATAATAATAATCGGCATACGCCTCGAAATAGGTGTGGTAAGACAGCACCGCGGGTACACGCCAGCGGCGTGCGAGATGCACGCCATAATAGTGGGCGATGAACGGGGTTTGGATGTGGATGATATCGTAGGCGGCCCGCTCCAAGGCATGGCGCATGGCCCGCAAGGCCCGGAGACGCATGAATCGCTCTTCGGGATACAGCGGAATCTGTCTGGCCGGTAGCCGCCATAGCTGCGCGGTATCGTGGCCGTTGTGCCGATCCATGCCGCTTCCTTCCTGCCCATCATAGGTGGGAAGCAGGATGTCCACTTTGTGTCCCAGACGCATCAAACCTGCGCAAAAACTTTCTATGGAACTCGCCACCCCACTAATTCTGGGGAAATAAGTGTCCGTGGTCATCAGGATGCGCAAGGAAGGTCTCCGGGCCATTCTCGGAAGGGTCCCGGCACGCCGCCGGTATTCCCGCTGCCTGCCAAGACAAAATGATCATTTGCCGATGCTCGCGCGCCCACAATATGATGGTCAGTCGATCATGATTTTTTTGCGGCGCTCAACTGCTGCAAAATGCCCTCATCCTCCAAGGTGCTGGTATCCTGGACGATCGTTTCGCCGCGGGCAATGGAGCGCAGCAAACGCCGCATGATTTTCCCGGAGCGCGTCTTGGGCAGGGTGTCGGTGAAGCGGATGTCATCGGGACGGGCAATGGCACCAATCAGTTCGGTCACCTGCGCCCGCAACGCCGCGCCGAGTTCATCGCGATCGTCGCCCTGATGCCGGTGTTTCAGGATAACGAACGCACAGATGGCTTCTCCCTTGATGTCATGGGGAACACCCACCACCGCCGCTTCAGCGACTGCGGGGTGTGCCACCAGTGCGGATTCCACCTCCGCCGTGCCCAGGCGATGCCCAGAAACATTGAGCACGTCATCGATACGCCCCATCATCCAGAAATAGTCGTCCGCGTCCCGCCGCGCGCTGTCCCCGGCGACATAGTAGCGATTGTCAAACCTGGCCCAGTAGTTTTCCAGGTAGCGCGCGGGATCGCCCCAGATGCCCCGCAACATACCCGGCCACGGGCGATCGATCACCAGATAACCACCCACATCCGGCGCCCTCACGAGATTACCCTGATCATCCACGATACGCGCACTGATACCGGGGAGGGGGAGGGCACATGACCCCGGTTTGTTGGCGGTCACGCCCGGTAAGGGCGCGATCATGTGGCCACCGGTTTCCGTTTGCCACCACGTATCCGCGACGGGGCAGCGCCCACCGCCGATGGTTTGGTGGTACCACATCCAGGCTTCCGGATTCATGGGCTCACCCACCGAACCCAGTAAGCGCAGACTGGAGAGATCGTGGCGCCGCGGCCATTCGTCACCCATCTTCATGAAGGCACGGATAGCGGTTGGTGCGGTGTATAGTATGCTGATACCGTGCCGCGCGATCATTGCCCAAAAACGATCGGGCTGTGGATACATGGGCGCACCCTCATAGAGAAAAACGGTCGCACCATTGGCCAGCGGGCCATAAACCACATAGCTGTGACCAGTGATCCAGCCAACGTCGGCGGTGCACCAGTACACATCTTCTGGTTTCACGTCGAAAACCCAGCGTGTGGTGAGCATGGACCAAAGCAGATAACCCGCGCTGCTGTGGAAAACCCCCTTGGGCTTTCCCGTGCTGCCAGAGGTGTACAGAATAAAAAGCGGGTCTTCCGCCTGCATGGATAGGGCCGGGCAGTCCGCGCTCATGGCGGCGGTGGCGTCCCCCCACCAGATATCCCGCCCGTCCTGCATGTCGATTTCCGTGCCGGTGCGGCGGAGAACGATGACCCGTTGCACCGCATGGCCATGCTCCCGCAGAAGCGCCTGGTCGGCGTGACGCTTCAGCGGTACGACCTTGCCCGCGCGCCAGGCGCCGTCCGCCGTAATCAGGACCCGGGCTTGGGTATCTTCCAGACGATCCTTGAGCGCTTCCGCCGAGAAGCCGCCGAAGACCACGGTATGGATGGCACCGATGCGAGCGCAGGCCAGCATGGCGATCACCGTCTCCGGTACCATCGGCATGTAGATGGCGACGCGATCTCCTTTCCGCACGCCCTGATGTTTCAACGCATTGGCAAAAAGCTGCATTTCCCGGTGCAACTGCGCGTATGTCAAGGTACGAACAGCGCCATCTTCGCCCTCCCAGATGAGCGCCGCTTTGTGCCGCGACGCCCCGCGCAGATGACGGTCCACGCAATTGTAGGCGACGTTGAGCTGACCATCGGCGAACCAGCGATAGAAGGGGGCCTGATCCGCCTCCAGTACCTGCTGAAACGGGACAGCCCAATCCAGATGCTGACGCGCCAATTCACCCCAGAAACGATCCGGATCCTCTGCCGCCTGCTGGTTCAGGCGCGCAAACATTGCCGCATCCAGGTTGGCCTGTCTGGCGAAATCGGCGGGGACAGGGAAGGAACGGGTCTCGCTCAGGGTAGAATCAATGGATGTGGACATAAAGGACTCGGCAAATAAAGAACACGGATGGATAGGAGTTGCTAAACATAGCACCGGGTTTGCGCCGGTGTCATCGGGTATTGCACGATCATCCGGCTGCCGCCTCCTGCGCGGCGTTGCCTTCCAGCACATACAGCTCCGCCCTGGCCAGCGCCGCCGGTGTCCCAAACAGCACCAGCACATCTCCTGGCATGAGGACGGTATCCGGCGAAGGGTCGCGCCCGCGAATGCCATGGCGGCGCACGGCCACCACGGCGACCCCGAAACTGGTCAGATTCAATTCACGCAGACTAAGATGCAGTGCAAAAGCGGTTTCCCCCAAGGCGATGGAGGCCAGACGCGCCGAATTTTGGTCCTCACCCGGTTCGGAACCACCCCAGAACGCCCCGCGAAAAAATTGATACCGTTCCTGCCGGAAGCGGCGCACGCGACGCAACACCGTGCTCACCGGAAAACCAATCAGCAAGAGGGTCTGCGAAGCCAACATCAGCGCGCCCTCCGTGACCTCCGGCACCACCTCGTCGGCGCCAGCCGCCTCCAGCCTTTCCAGTTGGCTATCATCATGGGCGCGAACGATCACCGGCAGATCGGGGCGCAATTCCTTGATGATGGACAAGACCCGCTGGCTGGAAGTGACGTTCGCGTAGGTAATGACCACGGCCTGGGCGGAAAAAATACCCACCGCCTGCAACACATCGCGGCGACTCGCGTCTCCGTAAAAAATGGATTCACCCGCGGACTGCGCCTGGCGTACGCGCACAGGATCCAGATCCAGGGCGATAAAAGGGATCCCTTCCTCCTCCAACACGCGTCCCACACTCTGACCTACCCGGCCATACCCGCAGAGCACCACGTGCGCCTGAAAGTTTGCCGCGCGAATCTCTGCCAGTTGTTGATCACGGTGCTGGCGATAGCTCTCCACCAGGGTACGCGCCAACCAGCCATTGCGCTCCACCAGGATGGGCGCCAGCATCATGGAGAAAAGCATGCCGCCCAGGACCGGCTGCAGTACTCTGGGAGGCAATAGCTGGTACTGATTCGCCAGGGCGAGCAGCACGAAACCAAACTCACCCGCCTGTGCCAGCACGATCGCCGAGCGCAGGGCCACACCCGACTCAAAACCGAAGAGTCGGCTCAGTCCCCAGACCAAAAACCCTTTGAGCAGTAGAATCATGGCCAGGACGACCAACACCCAGCCCATATTTGCCCACCATACGGGCAAATCCACCAGCATGCCGATGGTGACAAAAAAGAGCCCCAGCAGGATGTCACGGAAAGGCGCGATATCCGCTTCCACTTGGTAACGGTACGCCGTCTCCGAAATCAACATCCCTGCCACGAAGGCTCCCAAGGCCAACGACAATCCGGCCTGTTCGGTAACCCACGCCAAACCCAAAGTCACCAGCAATACATTGAGCATGAACAGTTCTGTGGATTTGCGGTTGGCCACGAGCTGAAACCATGGTCTGATGACCGGTCGCCCGATGACCAACAGCACCAGCAACACCAAAGTCGCCTTGAGACCAGCCATGGCGAGGTCTTGCAGAAGATTGGCCGTGGAACCCGCCAGGGCGGGGATCAGAATCAAGATCGGAA
>JAKCBU010000138.1 GCA_021839095.1 Pseudomonadota bacterium
GACCACGAGCATGGCGGGGATCGTGGCGGCCGCGCGGGCGCGGGGCTATCAGGTCGTGGGCCTGGCCCCCTCAGCGGCGGCCAGTCGGGAATTGGGCGGCGCGGGTGCTGCGGATACCCGGACGCTGGCGCGCTTTTTGTTGCAAACCGATACTGAGGACGGGCCGCGTTATCTTCTCCTCGATGAGGCCGGCATGGTCTCGGCCCGGGACATGGAAGCGCTGCTGCAACGGTTGCGCCCGCAGGATCGCCTGCTGCTGGTGGGAGATCCCCGCCAGCTGGCGAGTGTGGAAGCCGGCAATCCCTTTGCGCTGTTTCTGGATTCTGGTGTGCTGGCCCATGTCCGCATCGACGAGATCCAGCGACAGCGGGATCCCCAGTTACGCCGGATCGCCGAAGCCTTTGCGGCGGGGCGGGCGACGGAGGCGGTAACCGCGGCGCAACCCTATCTGCGGGAGGTACCCATTCCGCAGAACGGCCAGGATCGGCAGGGGCGGCCGAAGGCCACCACGGAGGATCGGCAGCAGGGCATTGCTGCCGCCTGTGCGGCGGACTATCTCGCCCGCAATCCGGTCGAGCGTGAGCGGACCCTCCTCGTGTCCGGCACCAATGCCGTGCGGCAGCGGATCAATGCGGATATCCGCGCCGGTCTGCAGGCCAAAGGAGAGATCGGGCAGGAGGAGGTGGTCATCACCGCGTTGGACAAGGCCAATCTGACGCGGGAGCAACGGACCTTGGCCGAGCAATACCGGCCCGGCATGGTGGTGCGGATCCGCCGACAGCGCCAGGGTGGCAGAGGGAAACCCGAAGAACAGGAATATACTGTGACCGGAACACAAGGCGGACAGGTTCTGCTCCGCGATGCCGCCGGGGCAGAGATGCTTTGGGATCCGGCCCGTGCGGATCACCAGATGGTCAGCCTTTATCAGTCGAGACCCATGGCGCTGGCGGTGGGGGACCAGGTCCTCTTTCGGGAGAACCAGACCCAGGGGGAGAAGACCCGGATCATCAACGGTCAGGCAGGGAAGGTGGTCGCGGTGGATGTCCCCCGGGGTATGGCGACCATCGCCCTGGAGGGGCAGGATATTCCGCTGGAGGTGATGGCGGATCGGGGGATGGCACTGGATTATGGATGGTGCCGAACCATCCATGCCAGCCAGGGGCAAACGGTGGATCATGTCATTGTCGCCGGCGAGGCTTCCCGGCTGGCCACGGCCGAAACGGCCTATGTGGCGGCCAGTCGGGAACGCCTGACTCTGGCGATTTATACCGACGACCGGGAGAAACTCGGGCAGGGCTGGGCCCGCTGGGCGGAGCGGCAGAGCGCCATGGAGGCGACCCGGACCCGTGCAGTGCCGCGCCTGGAAGTTCTGGCCACCTTGCGGGAACGGGCCGCCGCCGCGCTTGGGCGGGAAGGGGATCTGGCCCTGGCGCTGGAGCAGGAGCGGCCGCGTCCGGACCAACAACCGATGCCGCCCGGTCTGGGATTCTGGCCGGGACGATGAAGGATCTGCAGCCTACTCGAAAACGCAAGCCCGCCCTGCCGTATCCAGAGCCGGACGCGCACCGGCGCGCCGCACAAGGGGAGCGAAGCGGAGCCCGTAGGGGTCGTAAAACAAGAGTTTTGCGACATATCTGCAACAGCCCTGTGTACCAAACTCCTGGTGGCCTCAAAATTGTGCGGAAAACTATGTCGCCACGCGCTACCATACAGAAACCTATTTCCGATGGTTATTCGCCTATGTTGGTTGGCTACATGCGTGTTTCGTCGGATTCCGACCGTCAGAGCACGGACTTGCAGCGTGATGCACTGCTCGCCGCCGGCATCGATCCGCGTCACCTGTTCGAGGATCACGCCTCCGGCGCGAAAGATGACCGCGCCGGCTTGGCGCGGACGCTCGAATTTGTCCGGCCTGGCGATGTGCTGGTCGTGTGGAAGCTCGACCGCCTTGGCCGCTCGCTATCGCACCTGCTCGCCATCGTGACCTCGCTCAAGGACAAGCGGGTGGCGTTCCGCTCGCTGACGGAGAACCTGGACACCACGACGCCCTCGGGCGAGTTCCTGTTCCAGGTGTTCGGCGCGCTCGCGCAGTATGAACGCGCTTTGATGAGTTGCCAAAAAAACCACATAGGTTAATATGAATCTATGGAAAAGGGCGCCGCACACTGCAAGCTGACCGTCATAAAAGAGTTGATGCGTGCAGGCAAAGTGCGCACTACGCAGGCGGCGCGTATTGGCGCCGACGCCATGGGTCTCGACTACGCCGGGATGCTGGCCACAGTGTTAGCACTTACGCCAGCGGATTTTCACAAAAGCATGACCACCCATGCCGATCATACGGTCTGGCAGGATGTGTATCGACCGAATACACCAGCAGGAGAGGTTTACCTGAAATTGACGGTGGTGGATGACGTGCTGGTTGTGTCTTTTAAGGAGTTATGACGATGAAATGTCCGGTATGTGGTGCCGCGGAGCTTGTTTACGACACGCGCGATATGCCTTACACCTATAAAGGGGAGACTACCATCATTCCAGGAGTCACTGGAGACTATTGTCCGGCCTGTGCGGAATCTCTTCTGGATGCGAGCGAAACAGACCGCGTGATGCGCGAGATGCGTTCTTTCTCCCGGCAGGTCAATGCCGCCATAGTGGACCCTGGGTTTATCGTTCGAGTGCGTAAAGAATTGGCGTTGGATCAACGGCAAGCGGCAGAAATCTTCGGAGGTGGCGTTAATGCGTTCTCGCGGTATGAGACGGGCAAGACCAAGCCGCCGTTGTCACTGGTGAAGTTGCTCAAGGTATTGGACAAGCATCCTGATTTGTTGAACGAGGTACGCTCAGGTTGATGGTATCAGAGAGGGTGATGGCCTTGTCTTTTTGGGGCGACCGACTTAACTTTTCAGCATGCATCCACTTTTACCAGCCACCATGGATGGCTGAATCCACACGGTGGCCAGTGTGTTTTTTCTGGTCTCGCCTATAAATCACAGAGGTTACCTGCACGCATGTCTGATCCAAAGTGTCGCCCCCTTGCCCTGACTATTGCCCCCGCCGCGCCCAAAGCCCCCCTGTCCGCACCGCAAAGAACCTTCAACCGCCTGAGCAAGCAAATTACCAACACGGAACAGGACCTGAGGGACTGGGAGCAGGCAATGACCGACACCCAACAACGGGTTGTAAACGATCTTCTCCCTGCACAGCAGCAATATCTGGTGTTGCGCATCCAGTTGCTGCAGCAACTGGATGGTAGTAGTCAGGCGATCAAACTGGGCAATGTCGCCCGGGAGACGCTGTCACAGGTCATCGTGCATCTCGCCGCAGAACTGATCATGGAGTGTCCGGACGATACCACCCTTCGGGAGATTCACCAGCGCCATGGCGGGGCTGAAGTAATGGACATTGAAGCGCTGAGCGCGTCTCTGGAGGGCTTTTTTGATTTCCGCTCCGGCGATGCCGCGGAGACCGCCACGGGTCCGGAGTCTTTCACGGATTTTATGGAGCGGCTGATAAAAGACCGGTTGGCGGCACAGATGGAAACCTTGCGCCGGGAACGCCGGGAAGCGCACGGCGAGGATTCGGAGTCGGTCGATGAAGCGCCAGAACGCCCGCGTACGGGCGCGCAAAAAGCACGGGATACCCAACAGGCTGCGCAGGCTGAAAACATCCGGCAGGCCTTGCGCACGATTTACCGGCAACTGGTCAGCATGGTGCATCCCGACCGAGAAACCGATCCAGAACGGCGGGAACAGAAAACCGCACTAATGCAACGTGCCAACCAGGCCTATGCCGGGAAAGACCTGCTGCAACTACTCGCTCTGCAGCAGGATCTCGGACAGATAGATCCGGAAGCGCTCAGCGCTTTGGCGGTGGATCGCCTCAAAACCTATAATCAGGCGCTCAAGGAGCATCTGGCACGCCTCAAGGCGCGCGTTCAGGACACTCAGCAGCGCGCTGCTGCCGGCATGGGTTTGCCGTTTTTTGCCCCACGCTCACCAAAGGGCTTTATCCGGGATTTTGAGGATACTCTCCGGGAAATACGACGTGCCACGATCGGGATCCAGCAGGAGATGGTGGCCCTCCAGGAGCCGACGAAACTTAAAGCCTGGCTGCAGGTGCAACGCCGGGAGATACGATGGCAGCAGCAGATGGATCGGGATACGGAAATGCTCTGGGGCGTGGATGAGGACTACTGAAACCGCAAAGACCGGGGACGGCGAAGAAGGCGCGGGTGAAGCGGGTTTTGGTATTGGCTGGATTCACCCCTATACTAGTAGCCACCTCCGGCAAGCTGGATGGCCTTGCCAGCTTCCGTCAGGTGCTCAATCCAGCGGATGCGTCTCGAAATTCTCCGGGGACAGCTTGTCCCCTTCGTCGTCGGTGATGCGGGCTGCCATCGTGTGCTCCTGGTCAAGCAGTTGCGAGCGTCAGATGCCCGACCGGCTCGGCCGCCGGCCGCACCTTGATTTCGATGTCGTAGCCGAGGCGATTCAGGCAATCCATCAGCTTACGCTCGGACAGGTTGGTGAAGTCGCCGTGCATCATGCCCGACACCTTCGGTTGCGGGATGCCCATGCGCTTGGCTGCTGCCTGCTGATTCAGCCCAAGGGCACGCATCGCTTTTCTGATCTCGATTACCAGGCCGGACTTGATCAGTTGCGCGGCAAACCTCCCCGTTCAGGGGGAGGTCAAGAGCGCGGCGGGGAGGTGGCTCAACGCCACCGCTCCCGCCCTG
>JAKCBU010000139.1 GCA_021839095.1 Pseudomonadota bacterium
TGCGTGGCTGCGCAGCGATATTTCCGCGCCCCGGCCGCTACCCGCCGTTGTCCGCCAATGGTGGCCCATCGGCACCCGCGATTACCCCGGAGGACCATCCGCTCTCAGCTATTGCCGGGCCGGGGGGCTCGCACCCTCCGAAGTGCATTTCCTCAGCTTGAGGATGCCGATCCAACCTTGTGTCGCGACCTGGGGCGTTGGCCCCGATCTGCTTTTTCTGGGTGATGCCGACGCCGAGACGGTACATCACCTCGCGGCGGAGCAACGCCCTGTACTGCACCGCGTACAAGCCATTTTCGCCCCCGCCAGCCTGGGACTTGCGGAAAGGGCCGCTCTAGAGAAGTCGGCCACGCACGCGCAGTTGTTTTATCTGGGAGAGGGTAAAACCGGGACATGGACCTGGCGTGCCGGACACCTACACCCCGCCGCGCCGCCGCTACCCGCCTATTGGCAACCCGTTTCTTGAACCGCCCCGATTCGTGAACCAGCCGCCGCTGAAATCACCGTGTTCACGGGGGTGTCACTGCCGTTTCCCGACCGATATGTTATATTCCTGCTTCGTCTATATCGAAGCGGCTCTGGAGGTGGTGTGCGGGACTTGCTGGAATTATTTCAACTGGGCGGTTTCGTCTTGCCCATCCTCATCTTGTTGGCGATAGTATCTCTGGCCATTGTGGGTAACCGGTTCTGGGTGTTACGGCGCGCACGTATCGCCCCTGCGGGTCTGGCGGCGCGGGCGGGCGATCTGATCGAAGCGGGTAAGGTGCAGCAGGCGGTCAAGGTGCTGTACGAGAACGATACGCCGTTGGCGCGGATGATGCTGGTTGCCCTGCAGCAAGTCGGACAGCCGCGTGAGGTGATCAAGGAAGTCGTGGAGGAGAGCGGTCGCCACGAGGTGGCCCATCTGGACCGCTACCTCAACTTTCTCGGCAGCATCGCTGGCGTCGCGCCGTTGCTGGGATTACTGGGCACCGTGTTTGGCATCATGCACGCTTTCGCCGCCATCGGGATGGTGGGCGCGGGTGACCCCAAAGCCTTGGCGGGCGGTATTTCCGAAGCGCTGATTACCACCGCCAGCGGCCTCATCGTCGCTATCCCCAGTCTGATGTTCTACCGCTATTTCAAGGGACGGGTCGATGTACTGGTCCTGGCGATCGAAAAAGAGGCCCTGAAATTGGTGAATCTGCTCGTGGGTGGGAGCGCCCAATGAATCTGCGCCCGCGGGTGAGCGAGGAGCCGGAGATCAATGTGATCTCCATGGTGGATATCGTGCTGGTGTTGCTGCTGTTCTTCATGGTCACCAGCAGCTTCGTGCACCAGTCCCATCTCTCCATGCAATTGCCCAAAGCCCAGCAGGCCGCCGCCGGTGAACCTAAGACACCTATCACCATCGACCTCAGCGCTAGCGGTCAGGTGCGTATGGACAAGCATGTCGTGACCATGCGTGATCTGGCCAGACGGCTTAAAGTGCTTGCGGCCAAGGATCCCCAACGGGTGATTGTTCTGCGCGCGGACAAAAATGCGACCCAACAGTACGTCATCGATGTCCTGGATGCGGCGCAGGCGGCGGGCCTCACCCGCATCAGTTTCGCGACCCTGAGCAATCACTGACCTGTGCGATTGGAAGGACGTTGGTTGCGCGCAGTGGCCGCACTGGCGGCTTATATCATCAAAGGCATCGCCCTGAGTGTGCGTTGGCAGGAGGAGGGGGATGCCGGCGTACGCGCCCTGATCGAGGCCGGACAACCTTTCCTGCTGGCCTTCTGGCATGGGCGGGGTGTCATGGTTGCCCAGGCCTACTGGCGGGTGGGCGGACGTAGGATAAAAATTCTCATCAGTGAACATCGAGATGGCGAACTGATCGCCGCCACCATGGCGCACTGGGGTTATGGCGCGGTGCGCGGTTCCACGAAGCGCGGGGCGGTCAAGGGCGCCCGGGGAATGCTGCGGGCCGCCCGCGCGGGCTATGACCTGGCCATCAGCCCCGATGGCCCGCGCGGGCCTCGTGAGATTCTGCAAGAGGGGGTTATCGAGCTGGCGCGCATGTCTGGTCTGCCCATCGTGCCGGTCACCTATTCGGCACGATGGGCGAAACGCTTCGCCAGTTGGGATGGCTTTCTGCTGCCCCTGCCGGGAGCACGGGTGGTGGTCCTCTGGGGAGAGCCGGTACGGATACCCCGCGACGCCGATACGGATACCCTGATCGCTTCGCAGCGGGCGCTTGAGGCGACCATGATCGGCTTGCGGCAACGTGCCGATGCGCGGGTCGGCCGCCTTGATTAGGAAAGACGGGACATCATGATGTATTACGAAAGCGGCTTGTTGCGGGCACACTGGGCCAGTTGGCAGGATGCCCGCGCCGGGCGCAAGGCCCAGGCCAACGCCCGTTGGGGCTGGATCAAGGCGCCGGGTGATCGTGGCCCGGTCCTGTGGATGCAGAGTTTCAGCGATGCCGACCAGCAACGTCTCGGCATCGAATTGGCGAAAGCCATGGCCGAAACACGCCGCGACCTGCGCATGGTGATGACTTTCGAGACGGAGCACCCGGCCCTCCTGGAGCAATACACGGCGGGGGTTGAGCGGTTGGGTTATGGTTTCGGACCTTGCGATCATCCCCGGGCGGTCGAACGCATGCTGGAACGGCTGACGCCCCTGCGTTATCTGGCACTGGGCCGTGTACCCAGGCCACGGCTTGCCGCTGCTTTGGGGCGAGCGGAGATACCTTCGGTGTTGATGGCGGCGGAACCTGGTCCGCATGTCCCAACGCTGGTCGAGGCCATCTACCCGCGGGACATTCGCCAGGCGGAAGCATGGACGGGGTGCGGACTGACCGCGCCCGTGCAGGAGCCCGTGGATTTCAGTACCTTGTTCACCATCGCCCAGGTAGACCCCAACTTCCGCGCCATGGTCCGTGGTACGGAGGATGGTCCGCTGTGGTGGATACAGGGGCTGAACGCCGCGCAGTGGGCCGGATGGCGAAGCGCCTGGGCCGCTTCGCCTTTGTCTCGGCAGGGGTTGCTGTTTCTGGGGGGCACGGATGCGCCAGCGGATTTGCCCAGGCTTTCCCAGTGGCGGCGCACGCCCCTGCCCACCGGATCGGTGATCGTCGTCGATGCGGATCGCTGGTATCCGGCCCTATCGGCGGCGGCGCAGGCCGTGCATCTGCAGATGGCCTCTCCGCTGTTGCAGTGGCAGGTCTACGCCGGCTCCCGGCCCATCAGCGTCAGCCCCGGCGTGATTTTGAATGCCGCTGAACAACTGGACGCGGATACCATCCTTACCCTGGAGAAACCCGCGCAAATTCTCGGCCATTGGCAAGCCCTGCGCGGGGATGTGATGGCCGCCCGCCAGCGCGGCGACGCCACCCGGCGCATTCTCTGGCAGGAACGCCGTCACGCGGGCGAACGCCTGCCGGAGTTTTTGCAGCGGGTTTTTGACTGGTGACCCTGCGCCAGACCCTGGAGCGGCAATGGCAGGAGGGCGGGGCACTGGCCACCGCCTTACGGCCTCTGGGGGCGGTGACCGGCAAGGTGGCGCGGTGGCGGCGGCGGCATATACAGGGCAGGGCGGCGCTCATTCCCACCATTGTCGTCGGCAATCTGGGTGTGGGGGGTAGCGGCAAAACGCCGCTGGTGGCGGCGCTGGCGCGGCAACTCACGGCAACGGGCTGGCGGGTGGCCATCATCAGCCGTGGTTACGGCGCCCGGCCGCCGCACTGGCCCTATCGGGTGCGACGCGACGACAGTCCCCAACAGGCCGGGGATGAACCCTTGTTGCTGGCGCAGGAACAGGGACAGACCCAAGCGGTCTATCTTTGTCCCGACCGCCATCGCGCCATCGCGGCGGCGGCGGCGGATGGTTATAACCTTGCGCTACTGGATGACGGCTTCCAGCATCTCGCCCTGCAACCCAGCCTGCGTCTGCTGGTGTTCTCCGGCCCCCGCCCCCTGGGCAATGGCCACTGCCTCCCTGCCGGTCCTCTGCGCGAGTGTCCGGACGCCATGCTCCATGCCGACGCCTGGCTCATGGACGCCGCCGCCGCCGCCGCCATCCCGGAGCGCAACGGGCCGCCTCGTTTTCTTTTCCGCATCCAGCCCAAGAACCTCGTCGCCGTCAACGACCCAGGCCGCTCCCGCCGCCTCGACAGTCTGCAGGGACAGCACGTAACGGCGGTCACCGGCATCGCCCGCCCGCAGCGTTTTATCGCCAGCCTGAAGGGCCTGGGCGCCATTCCTGCCCCCCGATTTTTCCCCGACCACCACCCCTTTTGCGCCAGCGACCTCGCCCATTTGCCTCGCCCCCTCGTCATGACCGCCAAGGATGCCGTAAAATGCCGGGAGTTCGCGCAGGCCGACGACTGGACCCTGCGCATTGAAGCGGAGCTGGAGCCATCCTTTCAGCCCTGGCTGGAGCAATCATTGCTGCCCTGGAGAAGCTGATGAGTATTGACCACCGCCTGCTGGACCTGCTCGCCTGCCCCCAATGCAAGGGCAGTCTGCAACCCTGCGCCCAGCGTCAGGCCCTGTGCTGTTCGCGTTGCCACCTGCAGTATCCCATCCGTGACGACATCCCGGTGTTGCTCATTGACGAAGCCAAGCCCTACGAGGACAAGCCCGCGTGAGCTTCTGCGTCCTGATTCCCGCCCGGCTGGCCTCTACCCGCCTGCCGCGCAAGGTGTTGCTGGACGTGGGCGGCGTCCCCATGATCGAGCAGGTGC
>JAKCBU010000140.1 GCA_021839095.1 Pseudomonadota bacterium
GATCTCCGGGAAAGCCCGCAACAGCCCCCCCGCGCCCTGGTGCTTATCCGTATGCAAGCGTTGACTCAATAGGGCGCCCGGCCACTCGCGGACCGGCAACGCCTGCGCCGCCGCCTTTTGCAGCAAGGGCGCCATGCGGCGGTCCGTCAATCGCTCGACGGCCACCCAGAGCTCCAACAACTCCTTCGCATCCAGCGCGGCGTTGACGGCGTGAATGCCGTAGAGGGGTTCCTGAGTCACCAGCCCCGCCCGCCGATGTCGCAAACACCTCGGGAGCGCGCGCTTCGAGATCCAGATACGCCGAGAGCGGCAAATCCATCATACGGCGCATCGCCGGGGATAAAGCGGCAGCCGCCGCCACTCTCCGACCCGGTCAATTAAAAGCTGTCGAAAATGTCATCGACGATGTTGTCCGCCACGGCGAAGCCCGCGCCCAGCCCCAGGCCGGTCATGACGTTACCGAGAAAACCGCCACCCATGCCCTGCATGGGCGCATTCCAGGGGCGCTGCCCCATGTTGGGGTTCACACCGCTCTGCCCCAGGTTTTGCTGCATCTGCATTTCCAGTTGCTGGATATGCTGCGCCATCTGCTGGAGGAGCATGCCCATATTCTGCTGTTGTTGTTGCAGGCTCATGGCGAGGCTGCGCAACTCCATGTTGATTTCCCGTCCGGTCATGACATCCGGCGCCATGGCCGTCACCCGCCCGGCCACCTGCTGTAACGTCTGCAAGTTATTCTGGGTCTGTTGTTGCAACTGATTATATTGCTGGTCCAACATTGAGTAGTCCATGATGCGCTCCTGATCCGGAAAAATAGCGATACCATTCACTTAGAGAGGCGCCATGCGGTACGGTTCCGCATCGCCCGGACGCCGGTGGGGCTACTCCTGCAAACGCAGGCGCCGCTCCCAGGCGCGCCATACGCCGCGCGCCAGGAGTACCAGAATAGGACCGATGATCAATCCGATCAAGCCGAAGGCCTCCGCACCGCCCAAGATGCTGAAAAACACCAGGAAAAAAGGGGCCTGCGTCTGTGATCCGGTCAGTAGTGGACGCGCCACCAGATCGGCGATCGTAATCACCAGAAAACCCCAACCCAATACAAACAATCCCGCAATCCAATGGCCGGTCAGGGTCAACCAGAGCGTAGCCGCCCCCACCACGGCCGTGGCGCCAAACGGCAGCGGCGAAATGAGGGCGGTAGCCACCAGCCACAACGGCCATAAGGTCAACCCGGACACCGCGTAGGCAATCCCGATAAACATCCCCTCGATGACGCCGACCCCAATAAGTCCGATCAGCACCGAACGCGCCGCCTCCCGGCAGGCCGCTAAAAACCGGTCGCCGCTGTCCCGCCCCCAGAGTTGGGTCGCCCCCAGGCGGAGCATTTCAGTGACGCGCTCGCCGTGCAGCGCCAGCGCAAACACCGTGAGCGCCGCGAAAAAGGTGTGCAGGGTGAATATCCAGAGTTGCCCGAGAGAATTAGTGATGATGTCCGTATGCGCCCTGAGCAGCGCCGAGAGATAGGCCCCGTTCAACTGGGGCAAATGGCTCAGCAGCCAGTGTCCCACATAAGGGATCTGCATGACCGCCGGCGGCACCACCACCAGCGGACCACCCGACTGCCAGCGGCTGATGAGCAACGCCACCTGCGGAAGCACCGAGTCGACAATGATCACCGCCGGTATGATGATGACCGCCACCCAGGCGCAGGCATGAATCAGTGAACCGAGCCAGTGCGGCAGACGAAAAGCGTGTTCCAGACGCAGTTGCCAGCGCCAACCGACCGTGGTCAGCACCGCTCCCATGAGCAAGGGTCCGGCGAAGGGACTCAGGGCATATGCCGCGCCGGCATAAATCAACACCAGCACGAAGATGCCCCAATTGGCGTAGCGTGGTGGCTCTTGGCTGTTCTGCACCCGACCCCCTAACGTGGAACCACGATGAACCGGAAAGCCATCATCATCATGGCGCGGCAGTCTGGATATCCCATACGCGACACCGCGGAGCACTCAGTGCAGGTGAAAACCCGCCCGCTCCCAGACCGGCTCCACACCGGCAGGCAAGGGCAACAGTTGACCGATGGCGGCGTGGCCGATGTTGGGACCGTGGAAATCCGACCCGACGGAGCCCGCCATGCCCATCTGCTGGGCGAGGCGCCCCAGATGCTCGCGGTCTCCCGCGGCCTGACTGCCTGAGCAGACTTCGAGACCCATCCCGCCCGCGTCGCGGAACCCGGTGAGCAGGGCCCGCAGCCGGGCGCCACTGAGCTTGTACCGACCGGGATGTGCGAGTACCGCCGAACCGCCCGCCGCGCCGATCCACCCAACCGCCTCGGTCATGGGAATCCAGTCACTGGGCACATAGGCCCGGCAGCCGCGCCCCAGATAACGCGTGAAGGCCTCGCCGGCGTCGGTGCAGTGTTGCTCCCGGACCAGCCAACGCGCGAAGTGGCTACGTCCCACCATGCGGCTGCCGGCCATGGCCCGCGCGCCCGCCTCCGCGCCGGGAATGCCCGCGGCTTCCAGCAGGCGTCCCATTTCCGCGGCACGCCAATCCCGAAAGGCCATGATCCGGCGGAGTCCCGCCTGCAAGGCGGCATTCCCGGGGTCTATGAAGAGGCCCACGATATGGATGCCCTGCGTCTCCCACGCGCTGGAGATTTCCACACCGGGAATCAGGTGGACATCCAGGGTGGCCGCTTGCCGATGGGCTTCCTCCAGCCCCGCCGTATTATCGTGATCGGTCAGCGCCATGACTCGCACGCCCGCCGCGTGTACGCGATTGACCAGCTCGGTGGGCGACAAGGTGCCATCCGAGGCCAGCGAATGCAGATGCAGGTCAATGGGAGAAGTGGGGTTCGCGTGCGACATGTCAATGCTTCCTCAGCGCAAGAGGACGCCCCCGGCTGGGGAATCCCGTCTCGTTTCGGGTGAGCATACCACGCTCGACCTGATCCGGCATATCGGAGACCGCCGTGGCGCCCATTCTGGACACGGCGACGGCCTAGCGCAATTGAACGACATCCCCCAACCACTCCCGCAGGGTCGCCACCAGATCACGGAAATGCACCAATGCCTCCGGCCAGCCGATAGAAAAACGCACCAGCAGATACGCCGCTCCGAGCATCAGTGCAAGACGAAAAAGCATCCGCAGAAAATGCACGGGTTCCGCATTCAAAAACCCCTCCACATAATCCCCAAATCGGCGCACAGAACCCCCCACACCCTCAATGACGGTCCCTTCAGCAAAAGCGGCCCGGATTTGGATGGAATCCGGGCCGCTTTCTCCTATGCTGATCCCAATACGGCGGTTAGAGCTCTTTGGCGTGATGCGCCAAGAAATCGGCAACACCCGCGCTGGTCGGCTTCATGCCCGCCTTACCCTTTTCCCACTGGGCCGGGCAGACTTCGCCGTGTTCCTCGGAGAACTGCAGCGCGTCGACCATACGGAGCATTTCATCGATGTTCCGGCCCAGAGGCAGGTCGTTGACGACCTCATGGCGCACCACGCCCTCACGATCGATCAGGAAAGAACCGCGCAGGGCGACTTCCTCGTTGAACAGCACATCGTAACTGCGGGCGACGCTTTTGGAGAGATCGGCCACCATGGGCAACTGGATATGACCGATACCGCCCTTCTCTTCCGGGGTATTCTTCCAAGCCAGGTGGGTGAAATGGGAATCCACGCTGCAAGCGATCACTTCGGTGTCGCGGGCCTTGAACTCGTGCAAGCGATGATTGAAGGCGAGGATTTCCGAGGGACAGACGAAAGTGAAATCCAGCGGGTAGAAGAACAACACCGCATATTTTCCCTTGATGTGCCGGGAAAAATGAAACTTCTCATTGATGCTGTTATCTGCCATGACCGCCGGGGCCACAAAATCGGGAGCCGCTTTACCTACTAACACTGCCATTGAGATTCTCCTCTGTTGAGATCATGGATGAAGTCCAGATTTCCAATATAGCAGAAATTTTCCGTCTCTTGCATGTCCTGACGGGCGGTGGGCAGCGCGCCCTCCTTAGGCTAGAATAAGCGCCCAGCCCGCCGGGCGGAACCCGGCCATAACCTGATAGACGCAAACGTGAGGAGCCCGGCCACATGACTTACGTGGTGACTGAATCGTGCATCAAGTGCAAGTACACAGACTGTGTGGATGTTTGTCCCGTGGATTGTTTCCGCGAAGGACCCAATTTTCTGGTCATTGACCCGGACGAGTGCATCGATTGCACGCTGTGCGAGCCGGAATGCCCCCCCGGGGCGATCTTTCGTGATGACGACCTGCCTCAAGGCCAGGAGGAGTTCGAGGCGATCAACGCGCGCCTCGCCAAGATCTGGCCGGCCATCATCCACAAGAAAGCGGCCCCGGAAGATGCCGATGCCTGGATGGAGGTGAAGGATAAGCGGGGTCTGCTCGAAGAGTGAGCGACGCTGGCGCGCCCGCCGTGCTCCGCTCCCCCGCTTTTCGCCGTCTGCTCGGCCTGGTGCGCCACTACCGGGGACGCATCCTGCTGGCTATGCTCTTCATGGTGCTTTCCGGGGTGGCCACCGGGGCGATCGCCTACCTGATCAAACCGGTCCTCGACCGGATTTTCATCGACCGCAACGCCAGCATGCTGCTTTGGCTCCCCCTGGGCATCGTGCTCGTCTACGCCGTCAAGGGGAGCGCGGATTACCTGCAAGCCATCACGCTGG
>JAKCBU010000141.1 GCA_021839095.1 Pseudomonadota bacterium
TTCCGATCTTAACTATAGCTGCGTGTCCACCAAAGTACCTGCCCGATCAGGGCGATAAACAGAAGAACGATCATCAGGATCAGCGAGAAACGGCCCAGACGGTAGCCCAGGCCATTCCCCGCGCGCACCTCTTCCGCAGCCACATCAACCTGGAATACATGTTGGCAGACGCCGCACTTCGCCTGGTAGCGATGGTCGCGCAGGGCTTTGCTGTCGGCGGCAAAGGTGGATTCACAGCGGGGACAGGTGATTTCCATGGCTCATACTCCGGTTTTGCGCTGGCCGTAGATGAGCGACCAGTCTGCTTCGTGTTGTGCGACGGCGAGATCAAAATAAGGGGCGTAGGCGGCGTTCAACTCCGCCTCCTGGCGATGCAGGATGCCCGACAGCGCAATCCAGCCGCCAGGGCGGACCAGGGCGGCGAGGATGGGTGCGAGGGCGAGCAACGGGGCAGCGAGAATGTTGGCGATCAGCAGATGCGCCAGGGGCAGATCGGCCTGTTCCGGTAGTGTGAGGTGCAGGTTGCTGCTGACGCCATTGCGCTCGGCATTGACGGCGGCCACCTGGAGTGCGGCGGGGTCGGTATCGACGCCGAAAGCCTGGCTGGCACCGAGCAACAGTCCGGCGATGGCGAGGATGCCCGAGCCACAACCGTAATCGATCAGGTATTCCCCGCCGCGAACATGCGCCTCCAGAAAATGGAGGCAGAGGGCCGTGGTGGCGTGGGCACCCGTGCCGAAAGCTTGGCCAGGGTCTAGGTGCAGGACGTGGCGGGCATTGGCCGGCGCCGTGTCCCAACTGGGGACTACCCAGAGTCGACCAAAGTGGCGAGCGGGGAAGGCGGCTTGTGTCGCCGCTACCCAGTCTTGTTCCTCCAGCGCCGTGATGCGCGCGGCGAATTGCTGCCAGTTCGACGTGCTGACCAAAGTGTGCAGGGTGGCTTCACTGTGGTCGGCGGCGGCGAAGAGGGCTTGGCACTGACTGTTCTGCCAGATCTCACCCTCGACAAATACCGCTGCGCTGTCCTCGCCTTCGAGAAGGGTGACCGCCTCTGCGCCAGCATCCAGCAGCCGCGCTTCGATAGCTTCCGCCGCCGCCGCGGGAACCCGCATATCGAGCCGCCACCAGGCGATTTTCATAGGGCGAGCAGAGCCTCCAGATAGTGGATGTGGACTCCCCCAGCCGTATATTGGGCTTCTTCAAGAACGCGCCGGTGTAGGAGGAGATTGGTCTGGATGCCCTCGATGGTCGTTTCGCGCAAGGCGCTGCGCATGCGCATGTCGGCCTCCTCCCGATCCCGGCCAAACGCAATGATCTTGCCGATCATGGAATCGTAGAAGGGCGGCACCCGATAACCGGCGTAAATGTGGCTGTCAACCCGAATACCCGGACCACCGGGCGGATGCCAGGCCGTGATCTGTCCTGGTGAAGGCACGAAGCGTTCCGGATCTTCGGCGTTGATGCGGCACTCTATGGCGTGACCTTGGATGGCGATGTCCCCCTGCTGGAATCCAAGGGGTTGGCCCGCCGCGATGCGAATCTGGGCCTTGACAATATCGATTCCGGTGATCAACTCGGTGACTGGGTGCTCGACCTGTATCCGTGTATTCATTTCAATGAAGTAGAACGTGCGATTGCCCGGATCGTAGAGAAATTCGATGGTGCCCGCACCCCGGTAACCCATATCCTCGCACGCCTTGACCACGGCCGCACCGATTTCGGCGCGCTGGGCGGCGGTGATCCCGGGGGCGGGGGCCTCCTCGATCACCTTTTGATGGCGGCGCTGTACCGAACAGTCGCGTTCACCCAGATGCACGCAGTGACCGTGGCTGTCGCAGAGTATTTGAAACTCGATGTGGCGCGGCGTTTCCAGAAACTTTTCCATATACAGGGTGGGGTTGCCAAAGGCTTTGTCCGCCTCGGCGCGGGTAAGGTTGGCGGCGTTGAGGAGATGTGCCTCCGTATGTACCACGCGCATACCGCGGCCGCCGCCGCCGCCGGATGCCTTGAGAATCACCGGATAACCGATCTCCCGGGCAAGCGCTTTGAGCGCTTCGTTGTCTTCGGGAAGTGGGCCGTCGGAGCCGGGCACACAGGGCACTCCCGCTTTTTTCATGGCGGCCTTGGCGGCAATCTTATCGCCCATCAGTCGAATGGTTTCGGCGCGCGGGCCGATGAAGGCGAAGCCGCTGTTTTCCACGCGCTCGGCGAAGTCGGCGTTTTCTGAAAGAAATCCGTAACCAGGATGGATGGCTTCGGCATCGGTGACTTCGGCGGCGGCGATGACGGCGGGGATGTTCAGGTAGCTTTTGTCGCTGGCGGCCGGTCCAATGCACACCGACTCATCGGCGAGTTTGACGTGCAGGAGATCCCGATCGGGTTCGGAGTGGACGGCGACGGTGCGGATGCCTAGTTCGCGGCAGGCGCGCTGAATGCGCAACGCAATTTCGCCCCGGTTCGCGATGAGAATTTTTTCGAACATCTCAATCCTCGGGAGCAATGATGAACAAGGGCTCACCATATTCGACGGGTTGACCGTTGCTGGCAAGCACCTTGATCACTTTGCCGGAGACATCGGCTTCGATTTCGTTCAGCAGTTTCATGGCTTCGATGATGCAGAGGGTTTGTCCGGTTTTGATGGCGCTGCCTTCCTCCACGAAGGGTGCGGCCTCCGGGGAGGCCGCGCGATAAAAAGTGCCGACCATGGGGGATTTGATCATGTAGCCTTGGGGTGGTGGCTCGGTGGGGGGCGCCACCGCCGGGGTCGTGGCTGGGGCGGCCGCCGCCATTGCTGGTGCGGGATGGATGTAAGCGGCGGCCGGCGCCACGTGGGCAGGGGCAGCGTGGCGGGTGATGCGGACTTTGCTTTCGCCTTCCACCACCTCTATTTCATCGATGGCGCTCTTTTCCAGCAGCTCGGCCAGGCGACGGATGAATTGGATATCCATGCTCTTTCCTTCAGATCAATTATGGGTTGTGACGTTTCAGACGCCGATGAATGGCATCCAGTGCCAGGAGGTATCCATCTGCGCCCAATCCCGCAATGACGCCCTGGGCGAGATCGGAAAAATAGGAATGACGACGGAAAGGTTCCCGGGCATGGATGTTGGACAAATGCACTTCAATGAAAGGAATCCGGACAGCCGCCAGGGCATCGCGCAAGGCGATGCTGGTGTGCGTAAAGGCGGCCGGATTGATGATAATGTCAGATACCCCCTGCGTACCGGCCGCCTGCACGGCATCGATCAGCAGATGTTCGGCATTGCTTTGCAGGCTGCGCAATGTCCAGCCCCATTCCTGCGCGCGCGATTGCATCTCGGCATCGATCTCTGCGAGAGTTACCGGGCCGTAGTGACCAGGCTCGCGGCTGCCCAGCAGGTTCAGATTGGGGCCATGCAGCGCGAGGATATGAGGAGGAGATGCAGCCATAGATTCCGCGTAACATCGAGTATAGGCATGGAGTCTGCCGCAAATAGCCGCATAAATCTAGGTCATGACTGTTTTATGACGGTTCCCGGACCTATGTGCGGGGCGTTGCCAGACCATCGCTCAAGGCGTGGATTTGGCGTAGAATGGGGCGAAGTTGCCGACAAGACTTCGTGGGTACCCGTACCGAGATCGCGAAAGAGAGGTCATTTTGCCATGTTATATCCTGAGTTGTTCAAATCGCTGGAAGCCGCGCGCTGGAACATGGCCACGGATATTCCTTGGGAGCAGTTCGACCGTAGCCTGGTGAGCAAGGAGCAATTGCGCACCATCAAGATGAACGCGGTCACCGAGTGGTCGGCGCTCCCGGCGACGGAAATGTTCTTGCGCGACAACCGGAATGACTCCGATTTTTCCGCCTTCATGTCCATCTGGTTTTACGAGGAGCAGAAGCACGCCCTGGTACTCATGGAATATCTGCGCCGCTTTGCGCCGGAATACCTGCCGACGGAAGAGGAATTGCATAATGTGCGTTTTGAATTCGACCCGGCCCCGGCGATGGAGACCCTCATGCTTCATTTCTGTGGCGAGATCCGCCTGACGCATTGGTACAAATGCGCGGCGCAGTGGCATAGCGAGCCGGTGATCCGCGCGATTTACGAAACGCTCTCCAAGGATGAAGCGCGGCATGCGGGTATTTATCTGAAATACATGCGGCGGGCGATTGATCGTTTGGGGGATACGGCGCGCTTGGCGTTCGCCAGAATCGGTGTGCTCATGGCCAATACCAAGACGGCCAAAGCCTTGCATCCCACCAACTTGCACGTGAACAAGGCCATGTACCCCGAGGATAGTGTGCAAAGTCATTTGCCGGACCCGGGCTGGCTGGAGCAGTGGCTGGATACCCAGATTCGTTTCGACGCCATCTGGGAAGGCAAGGTGATCAACGGTATTCTGCGCAATCTTTCCGCCCTGCTCGAAACACCGATCCAAAATGTCAAGGATCTCAGCCGGTATCGTAAGGCGATGAGTATCGCGGGTCACGACGCCACCGGGCATCTGGCGACGGGATGACCAGGGCACCACGATGGAAGCGGCGTGGTGCCCCCTCTCTGTGGATGCCCGTTTGCGTTGAGCGCTGAGTTTCCGGAATCGCCCGGGGCGTATCGCGGTACGGTCTGTGCTGGAGCCATGGGTGCAGACGCGTTG
>JAKCBU010000142.1 GCA_021839095.1 Pseudomonadota bacterium
CGATGAGAGGTTTTCATCCTGCCTCGACTTGTGTCATTAATAACCCGTTTATTCTTCAGGAAATTGCTACGAAGGTCAAAGATCGGGGACCCTATTGTCATTCCCGCCTCCCTATCGGGATCTATTTTAGTGGCATAAACCCCTGTTTGTTTGTATCTGCTGTAACACTGACATAGCTTTTTACTCTGGTGATGGAACGCACAAAACACCATGAAAATACTGGTTATTGAAGATGAGCCGAAAACCGCCGCCTTTTTAAAGAAAGGCTTTATGGAGGAGGGCGATGTCGTGGATATCGCCCTCGATGGCATCGACGGACAGCACCTGGCGGCGACGGGAGACTATGACGTCATCGTGCTGGACGTCATGCTGCCACAGCGGGACGGTTGGTGGGTCCTGCAGGAAATCCGCAAACGGCGGACGGATCAGCCGGTGATCCTGCTGACGGCACTGGATGCCGTCTCTCAACGGGTGAAGGGCCTGCAACTCGGTGCCGATGATTATCTGGTCAAACCCTTCGCCTTTTCAGAACTACTGGCGCGGGTGCGCAACGTCCTGCGTCGCTGCAACGTGCGTTCCGAGGATGTGCTCCGCTATGCGGACCTGGAGATCGACCTGCTGCGACACAAGGTCTGGCGGATGGGAGGGGCCGTCAACCTCGCTCCTCAGGAATACCGGTTGCTGACGTATCTGATGCGCTTTCCCGGGGAAGTGCTGACCCGTACCCGGATCGCCGAACAGGTCTGGGACATGAGTTTTGACGGGGACAGCAATGTGGTGGACGCGGCGATCCGCCGGCTGCGCAGAAAGATCGACGACCCCTATTCCCGCAAACTGATTCATACCTTGCGAGGCGTCGGTTATGTCCTTGAAACTCGCGACTGAAGCCGTCCATCGACTGACCGGTTCGATAGCCGTACGCCTGACGTTGTGGTACGCCTTGCTCAGCGTTTTATTGATCGCCGCCGCTGGCGGTACCTTGTACTGGGTACTCGTGGAGCAATTGCAGCAGGTCGACAGCCAGATTTTGTCCAGCAAGATCCATGCGGTGTATAGCGCGCTGCGTCTGCATGCCGGAGATGCAGAGGCACTACGACACGAAACGCAATTGGAAGCGAGCACCATCCGCGGCGTATTCATCTGGGTCAGCCGCCCCTCCGACGGCATCATTGCCCGCGGCCAGGACTTCAATCCGCTTCTGGACAGTCCACGGCCATTCACCTCGTCACCCAAGACTCTGAAAAAAAAAGAATGGAAGTGGGAAACCCAGGATCACGATCACTATCTGGTCATGGCACAACGCTTTGCAGGGAATCCACCCACAACGATTTACGTGGCCATCAGCACCACGCAGAATGCGCAGTTCTTGACCATTTATCGGCAAGCGCTGCTGTTGGCGACCACCCTCGTCCTGCTGGCGGCGGTGGCGGCGGGCTATCTGATTGCGCGGCGGGCTATGCGGCCGGTCACACGACTGGCGCGAATCGTCGATGGGTTGGGTGTCGGACAGTTGCACCGGCGCGTTGGCGACGAACCTTGGCCGAGCGAGTTGCGTATTCTGGCCACCCACTTCGATCGCCTGCTGGGTCGGCTGGAGACCTCTTTCAACCGTATCTCGCGCTTCTCCGCGGATATCGCCCATGAACTGCGCACACCTCTGCATATCCTGCGCGGCGAAGCGGAAATCGCACTATCCAGAAGCCGTAGCCCGGCGGATTACCAGGCGTGTATCGCGTCGGCCCTGGATGAATATGGGCGACTTTCACGCATGGTGGACGCGCTCCTCTTTCTTGCCCGTGCGGAACAACCGGATACCCGGCTCGACAAACCCTTACTGGATAGCCGGGAGGAAGTGGCGGCGGTCTGTGCCTTTTACCAGGCCATGGCCGACGAGCTGGAGGTTACGCTGGTCAACCAGGCCATGGGGCCAGTGGCGGCGAATTCCGAACTATTGCGGCGCGCACTGAGCAATCTGCTCGACAACGCGCTGCGTCATACCCCCGCGGGTGGGCAGATCAGCATTCGGACCGCCGTTCAGCCATCGCAGCGGCAGATCATCGTCAACGATAGCGGTACGGGGATAGCGCCCGAGGATCTGCCGCACGTGTTCGATCGCTTCTACTGCGCCGATGCGGCCCGTCTGCGCCAGGGTCAAGGCACCGGACTGGGGCTCGCCATCGTGCGATCCATCATGCAGTTGCACGGCGGAGGGGTCGAACTGCAGAGCACGTCAGGGAAAGGGACTACCGTCACCTTGTCTTTTCCAGCCATGCCGCCCGAAACTCCGGCATCTCATCAAAGATGACGGATTCGTCAGGTTATGGTCATCTTCCGGTTTTCTGCTTTTGCGATGATGCGCCGGTGGCCGCAGCAATTATGGCGGTATTTGACTGTGCGGAGATAAGATTGTAGTGACCGATTATCGGACCCCCCCGGAAAGGCACCCAAATAATCCCGCGTTCTTAATCGCAGAGGCCGGCGCATGATGCACGAAACCGCAACACGGCGGGTAGCGACCGCGTTCGGAATCAGCGCCTGTCTGCTTTCGGGTGCCGCCTCGGCGGACGATCTCACTTTACAGAACGCCATTCAGCGGGCACTGGCCAATCAGGCGATGGTGCAGCAGGCGCAACATGTGATCGCGGAACGCCAGGATCAGAGTCGCGCGGCCCATGCCGATTTACTGCCCGCTCTCTCGCTGAGCACCGGAGGCATCTGGACCCAGACCCAAAACGGCCAGCCGCGCTTTGTCAGTGCCAATGGCGCACGGGAGTTGATCGGACAGGTCCGCCTGCGGATCCCATTGTATACACCGCAAGCCTATGCCTTGTCGGCGCTGGCGCGCGACCGCTCGACCATCGCCCGCTACCGGTTGCAGCAAGCGCGGCTGACGGTCGCCGCGCAGGTGACCATGGCTTATTACCAGATGGCGTTGGACGCTAACACTCTGGCCGTGTGGCGCAAGGCGCTGGCGGCCGCGCGCCAGATGTTCACGGCGACACAAGAGGGCTACCGGGCGGGGACCCGCTCCCGTCTGGATCTGAACCAGTCCAAGTTGACCCTGGTGCGTATCCGGATGGGACTCGACCAGGCACGGCCGCGGGCGCAGGCGGCGCGCCAGGTGCTCGCATTGCAAATCGGCTACACGGCGGCGGCCTTGCCTACGCTGGCGCGCGTCGCCGTTCCACGCACGGCCTTACCGGACACCCACACGCTCCGCCAGCAAGCCGACCAATCGCAGCCGCTGTTGCGCGTCGCCAGTGGCGAAATTCAATCGGCGCGATCGCTGTTGCACTATCGGCGGGCGGCGCGGCTGCCGGTCGTCGCCGCCACTGGCGCCTATGGAGTGGATACCTCGACGCTACCGCAAAGCCAGCAATTGGGCTGGCAGGCGATCCTGAGCCTGCAGATGCCCATTTTCGGCTTTGGCCGCAATCGGGATCGGGTCGCCGCAGCGCAGGAGCAGGTGGCCGCCATGCAAAGCGCCAAGGCGGCGCTGCAACTACAGATCCGCAGCCGTCTGGCGGCCGACTACGGAGCGGCACAAGCGACAGCGAACGCCTTGCAGGATGCGCAGACGCTGGCACGGACCGCACGGGCGGTCTATACCATGACCCGCAAGGGCTATCTCGCCGGTGCGGAGAGCGCACTGGCGTTACAACAGGCGGAGAACGGCTGGGTGCAGGCCCAGTTGCAGGCCGCGGGCGCCGCCATCCGCGCCCGCCTGACACGCGCGCAACTGGCCTTGGATAGTGGCCTGTTGCCCGATCAAAGGAAGCTGTCATGACATTTCGGAAACCTCCAGCGGTCCGCCCTGCCTCGCCCTGGCCCGCCGTTATCGGCCTTACGATCCTGTTCTGGCTGACCGGCATGGGCGCGGCCTGGGCCCTGCCGGTACGCGTGGCCATCGCCGCCGCCGCCCCCACCCAACAGGAGAACACCGTACTCGCCGCCGTCGAGAGCAACGGTCGAGTGACCCTGACCGCCGCGCTGACCGGCCGGGTGCTCGGCCCGTTGCTGCCGGCCGGACAAGTCCCCGCCGGCGCCCTGGTGGCGCGTATCGCGCCGCCCGGCCTGCGAGCGGCCATCAGTGCCGCTCAGGCCCGGGTCGCCTTCAGCCGTAGTCAGTGGCTCCGCAACCGACAGCTTTACGCCGATGGCGTCGTCTCCCGGCAGGATGTGGAGCAGGCGAAACTGGCGCTGGACGAATCCCGGTCCGCTCTCCGCGTCTTGCGGGCGCAATCGGACCAGCAGCAACTGACCGCTCCGTTCGCCGGGAGCCTGCACTATCTGGCACCCGCCGGCGCGGTGGTCAACGCCGGCCAGCCCATCGCCACCCTCGCCGGTCGCGGAGCGCCCTGGGCGCGCGCCTATGTGGCGCCTGCCGTGGCGCAGCGGCTGCGGACAGGAATGATAGTGGGGCTTGAGGGGAGTAGCTGGCGGGGGCACGGCAAGATTCGTTCCGTCGGGCAAAGCGCGCGGCATCTGGGTCTGGTGTCCGTCTACATCGATCTCCCCCCCCGCAGCCCGCTACTGCCGGGTGAATGGCTCCAAGTAAGACTATCCGCGCCAGGGGCGGAGGCCTTCGTCTTACCGACCGCCAGCATCGTCATGCGTGGCGCCCGCGCCGA
>JAKCBU010000143.1 GCA_021839095.1 Pseudomonadota bacterium
AATTTTGTGGTGGCGGCAAAGCTCTTCGCCCGCTTTCCCAAGGTGAGCGAGGGGGATCTGTCGCGGATGCGGGCACGGCTGGTTCGGGAGGAAACCCTGGCGGAGATTGCTGGAAAAATCGCCTTGGCCGATTCCCTGATCTTAGGTCCCGGAGAAATACGCAGCGGTGGCGCCCGGCGAGACTCCATCCGCGCCGATGCCTTGGAGGCGGTGATTGGCGCGGCTTTCCTGGATGGCGGCTTTGGCGCGGCGGAGCGTATCGTTGCGCAACTGGTCGAGCCCCTGATGACTGATGACCTGGGCGGCGAAGAGTTGCGCGATCCCAAAACGCGCTTGCAGGAATTCCTGCAGGGACAGGGACGTCCTGTTCCCGTCTATACGTTGGTGGCGGAAAAAGGACAGGCCCATGAGCGGCGTTTCGTGGCGCGTTGCAGTGTGCCTGGCGCCGAAGCTACCGAAGCGGAGGATGGCAGCCGGCGGAAGGCCGAACAGCAGGCGGCGGCGCTGATGCTGGCACAACTGCAAGTTGCCGTGCATGGATGAGATCAAGAGCAGCGTTCCCGACGAAGGGTACCGCAGCGGATACGTGGCGCTGCTCGGGCGTCCCAATGTCGGTAAATCCACCCTGCTGAACCATCTGGTCGGTCAGAAAATCAGCATCACGGCGCCGCGTCCGCAGACTACCAGGGATCAGATTCTCGGGATACTGACCCGCCCAGACGGACAACTGCTGTTTCTGGATACGCCGGGTGTGCATAGCGGCTATCGCAGCCTGAACCGGCACCTGCTGCGGGCCACCCGGGGGGCGCTGGAATCCGCGGATCTGGGCGTGCTGGTGGTAGAGGCGCTGCTGTGGACCCATGACGACGCGGAGGCCCTGCGCTGGTTGCAGCGGGCCGGCATTCCGCTGGTGGCTGTGGTGAACAAGGTGGATCGGGTTGCGAGCAAGGCGCGTCTGTTTCCCTATTTGCAGGCATTGGCGGAGCGTGGAGAATTTGCGGCGGTCATACCACTCTCGGCGCGCAGGGCGGCGGATGTGGAGCGTCTGGCTGATGTGCTGGTGCCACTATTGCCGCCGGCTCCGGCGGCTTTCCCGGAGGATCAGGTCACCGATCGCAATCTGCGGTTTATGGCGGCAGAAATCATTCGCGAGCAGATATTCCGGCAACTGGGTGCGGAACTACCCTACGACACCGCCGTTGCCATTGAAAGCTATCAGGTGGAAGGTGGCCAGCAGCGCATAGAGGCGACCATTTATTGCCGGAGGCCGGGGCAGAAAGCCATTATTCTGGGCGACGGCGGCAACCGTCTGCGGGTGATCGGCAGCCGGGCGCGGGAGGCACTTCAGCAGTTGACCGAAGAGCGGGTCTGGCTGGGATTATGGGTCAAGCAGAAGGAACAGTGGTCGGAAGACCATCATATCCTGCGCGAGTTGGGGTATGACGACTGAACCCGGTGATCGCGCCTGGGTACTGCATCATTACCCTTACGGAGATACCAGCCTGATCGTGGAATTGTTTACCCGGACACAAGGTCGGCTGGGGGTGCTGGCCAAAGGTGCCCGACGCGCGCGTTCTGCGCTGGCGCGGATCGAGGCGGGACGCCCCTTGTGGGTGCGCTGGCTGGGACGGGGTGAGTTACCGGTACTGGCGCAGGCGGAAGAACTGGGTTCGTTTCTGCCACTCAATCCCCTACAGAATCTCAGCCTTTTTTATGTCAACGAGCTGCTGTTGCGGCTGACGCAGCGTGGAGATCCCTTCCCCGATCTCTTTCAAGTCTATGAAGAAACCATCGGCGTGTTGCGCAGTGAACCGGGGGAAGGCTGGTATCTGCGGCGTTTCGAACGGCGCCTGCTGGAAAATCTGGGTTGGGCACCAGATCTGGCGCGTTGCGCGGAATGTGGCCGGTCTCCCGATGCGGCATCTTCAGAACACTGGTTATACCAGGCCGCACGCGGTGTATTCTGTCCGGCCCATGCGCCCAATGCTGCGGTGACCATAGAGGCGGCGGCCCTGGCCTGGTTACGGGGAGCGATGCAGACACGCAATACGCCAGTCTGGAATTCCTCCCTACGGCGTTGTCTGGAACAGGAGTTGCGGGTCCATCTGGGCGGGCGCCCACTGGAGAGTCGCCGCCTCCTTACGGCATACTTGCGCAGAACACAGCCTGCGATGACGATACAGAAAAGGGAGGAGCACAGCGAATGATTGCCTTGGGGGTGAATATCGATCACGTTGCGACGTTGCGGCAGGCGCGCGGCACCCGTTATCCGGACCCGGTGGAGGCGGCCTTCGTCGCCGAACGCGCTGGCGCCGACGCCATTACCGCGCATCTGCGCGAGGATCGACGGCACATCGTGGAGCGGGATGTGGAAATTCTCAGCCAGACCCTGCGTACCCGCCTCAATCTCGAAATGGCCGTTGAGGAAGGTGTCTTGCGTGTGGCGGAGCGCCTATCCCCTAGCGACTGCTGTCTGGTGCCGGAACGCCGTGCGGAGCTGACCACCGAAGGCGGGCTGGATGTTGCCGGACAATTGTCTCGTATCAAAGAGGCCTGCCAGCGTCTGGCCGCTGCCAAGGTCAGGGTATCGCTGTTTATCGACCCCGATCCTTTTCAGTTGGAGGCGGCGATGGAAACCGGAGCGCCCGTGGTCGAGCTGCATACGGGCCGTTATGCCAATGCCGCTGATACGGCGACGCGTGCTGAAGAACTGGGCCTGATCACCAGCGCGGTAAGCTTTGCCGATAGCCTCGGTCTGCAGGTGAATGCCGGGCATGGGCTCGATTACCACAACGTGCAGGCAGTGGCAGCGATCCCCCATATCCGGGAGTTGAATATCGGCCATGCCATCGTCGCCCATGCCGTATTTGTCGGTATGGCGACGGCGGTGGCGGATATGAAACGACTCATGCTCGAGGCGCGTGGATGATCGTGGGAATGGGGACGGATATCGTTGCCGTCGAGCGGATGGCTCGTCTCCATGCCCGCTTCGGGGAACGTCTGGCCGAGCGTCTCCTGGGACCTTTGGAGGTGGCGGACATGCCGGCGGAAGCTGCGGCCGGCGCCGCTTTTCTAGCGCGGCGTTTCGCGGCCAAGGAGGCCACATTCAAAGCCTTGGGTAGTGGCATGACCAATGGGGTGCGCTGGATGGACGTGCAGGTGGGCCACGATTCGGGTGGGCGTCCGCAATTGGTGCTGGGCGGTCGCGCGCAACAGCTCCTACAGGGGCTCGGGGATGGCGTGCGCAGTTGGCTGTCCATCAGCGATGAACGTCGCTATGCCATGGCGGTCGTGGTGCTGGAACGGGGAGGATAGGCGATGAGGGTAACGGTGGTGGGAACCGGATACGTGGGGCTGGTCACTGGCGCCTGTCTGGCGCAGGTGGGTAATCAGGTGCTGTGCGTGGATGTGGACACCGACAAGGTGGCACGGTTGCAGACCGGAGATGTGCCCATTCACGAACCGGATTTGCCCGCCATGGTACAGGAAGGCATTGCTGGCGGGCGCTTGCGCTTCACTACGGAGGTTGCCGAGGGCGTAACCCATGGGGATTTCCTTTTCATTGCCGTGGGGACGCCGCCCGATGAAGACGGTTCTGCCGACTTGCGTCATGTGTTGGCGGTGGCCGGCGACATTGGCCGACATTTGCAACGGCCGGTCACGGTTATCAATAAATCCACGGTACCGGTAGGCACGGCGCAAAAAGTCCGTGCCCGAATTGCTGCTGTTTTGCAGGACCGGGCGGCGGATATTGTCTTCGATGTAGTCTCCAATCCCGAGTTCCTGAAAGAAGGAGCGGCGGTGGCGGACTTCATGAAGCCGGACCGGATTATCATTGGTGCGGATAACGTGGCGGCGGCGGAGCGAATGCGCGCCCTCTATGCCCCCTTCAACCGCAATCATGACCGGCTGATCATCATGGACCCGCCTTCCGCGGAGCTCACCAAATATGCCGCCAATGTCATGCTCGCCACCAAAATATCGCTGATGAATGAACTGGCGGGACTGGCGGAGCGGATGGGAGCGGATATCGAACAGGTGCGGCGCGGAATTGGCGCCGATCCCCGCATCGGTTACGCCTTCATATATCCGGGTTGCGGCTATGGCGGATCGTGTTTCCCCAAAGACGTGCGGGCATTGGAACACAGTGCGCGGCAGTATGATTTTGATGCGCCTCTCCTGGCTGCGGTGGAGAAGGTGAACGATCGTCAGAAGGGGCTTCTGGAGCAGAAGGTGGTGAGCGCTTTGGGCGAGGATCTTACGGGCAAAACCATTGCCGTGTGGGGCTTGGCTTTCAAACCCAACACCGATGACATGCGCGAGGCCCCCAGCCGGGTGCTTATGGAAGCCTTGTGGCGGCGCGGTGCGCAGGTGCAGGCCTATGACCCGGTGGCCATGGAGGAAGCACGACGGATCTACGGAGGAGAACGCGCCTTGCGGCTCTGCCCGGACCCTTACATGGCCTGTGAAGGGGCCGAAGCGCTGGTGATCTGTACCGAGTGGCAGCAATTCCGCAGCCCCGATTTCGTGCGGATGCACAGCCTGCTTCGCCAGTCTCTCATCGTCGATGGACGCAATATTTACGATCCGGCGGTCGTGCGTGCCGAAGGGTTTGTTTATAGATCGG
>JAKCBU010000144.1 GCA_021839095.1 Pseudomonadota bacterium
ACGCCGCTGGTTCATTGGCCTCATCCTTCTCGTGGTAGTGAGCGGGCCGATACTCTGGTATTTTCTGCACGGCTATCAGAAAGAACGCATCCTGACCTTCCTAGACCCCCAACGCGACCCTCTGGGGGCCGGTTACCACATCATTCAGAGCATGATTGCCGTGGGTTCCGGCGGACTGTGGGGAAAAGGTTGGTTCAATGGCACCCAGGTCAATCTCGATTTTCTGCCGGAAGCACAGACCGACTTCGTTTTTGCCGGATTTGCCGAAGAATTTGGCCTGATCGGTGTCCTCGTGCTCCTTTCCACCTACCTGTTGATCATATTACGTGGACTGGTGATCGCCTATGAAAGCCGCGATCCCTTTGGTCGCCTGATCGCAGGTACCCTGAGCCTGACATTCTTTCTCTATATTTTCATTAACATGGGCATGACCACCGGGATACTTCCGGTGGTCGGTGTCCCTTTACCGCTGGTAAGCTACGGGGGCACTGCCATGCTGACCTTCATGATCGGTCTGGGCATTCTCATGTCGGTACACGCTCACCCACGCTTGCACGAATAATGCGACGAAACACCCGACGACAAACCGCCGCATCAGCCTTTGTCCATCTTTCCCGGCATGGCTTTCTGTCCGCGCGCCGCTATAATCCGGAGTCGTACAAATGACAGAAAGCACCCATCAGCACCCCCCACTGAGGACCCCTCATGATCGTCCGTACTTCCCGTATCGTTCGCCTGCTTTTTCTGGTTACCGGCTTATGCTTGGCCCCTTGGGCCGTTGCCGCCGTGCCCACCCCCTTGCTGCCGACACCGCCCGCACCAGCCTTACCCGCCATCGTCAGCTATGTGCTCATGGACTACGACACCGGACAGATCATCGCGGCAAAGAGCGAGAACCTGCGGCGGGCGCCCGCCAGCCTGACCAAGCTCATGACCGCCTATCTGACCTATCAAGCCATTCAGGACGGCACCCTCACCGCTCAGGAAAACATCCCGATCTCCAATACGGCCTGGAAGACGGGAGGGTCCAGCATGTTCATCCAGCCCAACACCCCGGCCAACGTCGACCAATTGCTGCATGGGTTGCTGATCGATTCGGGCAATGACGCGTCTGTGGCCCTTGCCGAAGCGGTAGGGGGCAGTCAATCCGGCTTCGTCACTCTGATGAACGACATGGCTATGCGCCTGAATCTCCGTAACACCCACTATAGCAATGTGGATGGCCTACCTGACAGCGACCTGTACACCACGGCGCTGGACGTGGCGAAGCTGTCACGGTCACTGATTCGGCAGTTTCCGCAAGTCATCCAAATCACCAAGCAGAAGTCCTACACCTATAACGGCATCACCCAGCGCAGCTGGAATCCCGTACTCTTTCGCGACCCCACCGTGGATGGCCTGAAAACCGGTCTGACGGACGCTTCGGGCTATTGCATCGATGCCACAGCCATGCGGAATGGTCGCCGTCTGATCGCCGTCGTTCTCGGCGGACCGAGCTGGGCCGGTAGCACCAATGCCGTGGAAGCCCTGCTCGACTACGGCTACCGGTTTTTCGTCGATCACCCGGTCTACACCGCCGGTCAAAAAGTGGGGGAGATCACCCGCGGTGACTGGTCTCCCATGCACATTCCCGTCGGTGTCCAACAGGCGGTGGATGTCACCGTGCCCAAAGGCCACTTTTCCGAATTGCAACGCGCGATCATCATCGCGCCCAAGGTACAGGCGCCATTCAAAAGAGGGCAGATCATTGGGCAACTGGTCTTCCGTCTGGACGGCAAGGTATTAAAATCCGTACCCATCGTCGCGCAGAGTGCGGCGGCGAAAGCCGGCTGGATGGCACGTCTCTTTCACGAGATTCGCAGCGCGCTCTGAGCACGGACGCACGAGGACGAATCCGTACACCGATCCCGCGCGTTCCGGGCCATCCTGCGGATGGGGGCTTCACCTCGGGCGGAGGAAGACTTACCATGACGGCATGAAGATGCTTCGCGGCGACCTTGTCCCGCGATACATCGACCCGGCCACCCGCGGGGCGCACCGCAGAAAACCCTGGGTGCGGGCTGGAAGGGTCCGGCACCTGCATATCCGGCCATCTCCAGGACGAGCCGCGCGCGGCGATGACACAAGAGGATGATGAGACGCTATGGAAACACCCAGAAATCCAGCGGCGGACTTCCCGCACCTGCACCACGTCAAAGCGATTGGCCAGCACCCAAACCTGCTTGCGGCGGTGCAGAAAGCCATTGCGCCTCACGCGCCGGATCTGCCCGGCACGGCCTTCTCCTGCCGGCCCAGCAATCAGGGACAGTACCAAGCGGTGACGGTTTCCCTGGAGGTCGACAGTCATGAGCATCTGTTGGCGATCTATACCTCCGTCCAAGAAATTGACGGCGTGATTCTTTGCCTATGAGCCCCCCTATTCTCGTACGCTGCTGGCCAGGACTGCTCCCCTATTTCACGGTGCTCGACGCCATGCGCGAATTCACGTCCCAACGGGACGCGAACACTCCCGATCAAATATGGCTCCTACAGCATCCGCCCGTCTTCACATTGGGGCGAAATGCCGATGCCGCGGATGTCATTGACCCCGGCCCCATCCCGGTCATCCGCAGTGATCGCGGCGGCAAAGTCACCTATCACGGGCCTGGACAATGGCTGGTTTATCTGCTCATCGATCTACCACGCATGGGTATGCATGTCCGTGGACTGACCACGGCCATGGAACAGGCCGTCATTCACCTGCTTCGGCAACACGGCGTCACGGCGCATACACGGCATGGCGCCCCGGGGGTTTATGTCGAAGCCGCCAAGATCGCCTCTATCGGCCTGCGCGTCCAGCACGGGCGCAGTTACCATGGGCTGAGTCTGAATACCGAGATGGATCTGCGCCCATTCCAGCGTATCCATCCCTGCGGTGTGGCCAACCTCGCCGTGACGCAGGTGCATGACCTTTGCCCCGACTGGTCCAGTCGCGACATCGCCGAGGCACTGATGACCGAACTCGCTGCCAGTCTCCATCGCCCCTTACAAAAAGGAGGGGCCTGAAATGGAACCCCGACCAAACCCCTCTCCGGCCGAACGCGGTGCCCAAAAAACCGCACGCAACCCCATTCCCATCGTACCGGTGGCTGCGGAACGCCTACCCAAGCCCCAGTGGCTACGAGTGCGCTCGCCCCTGTCCCCGGAAGTGGACCGGCTCAAAAAGATCCTGCGGGCAGCGAACCTGCACACGGTCTGTGAAGAGGCCTCCTGCCCCAACCTCGGTGAATGCTTTGGCGGTGGAACCGCGACTTTCATGATTCTCGGAGACCTCTGTACCCGTCGCTGCCCCTTCTGCGATGTGGCCCATGGCCGCCCGCAGCCACCGGACCCACTGGAGCCTGCCCATCTCGCTCAAACCGTCGCGGCCATGGAACTGCGCTTCGTGGTCGTCACCTCCGTGGACCGTGACGATCTGCGCGACGGCGGCGCTGGCCATTTCGCCCAGGTTATCGCCGCCCTCCGCGAAAGCTGCCCGAAACTCCACATAGAAATCCTCGTACCGGATTTTCGCGGACGGGTGGAAAAGGCCCTGGCCGCACTCCACGAAACGCCACCCGATGTTTTCAATCACAACCTGGAGACGGTACCACGCTTGTATTTACAGGCCCGGCCCGGTGCGGATTATGTCCACTCGTTACAACTGTTGACCGCCTTCAAAGCACGGCATCCGGCGATACCCACCAAATCCGGGCTCATGCTTGGCCTGGGCGAAGAACTCGACGAAATTCGGATGGTGATGCAGGACTTGCGCCGTACGGGATGTGAATTGCTCACTCTCGGCCAGTATCTGGCGCCGTCCCGCCATCACCTACCGGTCGCACGCTTCATTCCACCCGAAGAATTCCGACAATTGCAGCAGGATGGCATGGCCATGGGCTTCCGCCACGTCGCCAGCGGCCCACTCGTACGCTCCTCTTATCACGCCGAGCGCAGCTTTCACGAAATCAACGGGGACTGAACGAGGTCCAGGGTATGCTGCTACGCTATACCACCATATTGACTCTGGCCTCAGCATTGCTCCAGCCACCGGGTATTTTGTTCATTCTCGCGACCATCGGCTGGCTCGCCGAAATGATCGGCTGGCGTTATTTCGGGCGGGTCCTGATTCTGTTCGCCCTCAGCACACTCTATTTTTTCTCCACCGCGGTGGGCACCCGACTTCTGCTCCTGCCACTGGAAGACCGCTATCCGCCGCTAGCACACCCGCTGCGGGGTGCTAACGCCCCCCAGGCGATTGTCGTGCTGGGTGGCGGCGAAGTGATGCAATCCCCGGGCACGTCGCGTGAAACGGCCAATGCGCGCACCCTGGTGCGGTTGATGGCGGCCGCCCAACTGGCGAAAAACACCGGACTCCCGTTGGTGCCCAGCGGCGGAGTGCCACGACTGGGCGCTCCTCCCGAAGCCGTCACCATGGAACACATCCTGCGCCAGAACTTTGATGTACGCAGCCCCATCTGGCCCGAGACCCGGTCCTATAACACGGCCGCCAATGCCACAGATAGCGCGGCGTTACTGGCGCAACATGACATTCGGCGTATCTATCTGGTCACTTCCGCATTGCAC
>JAKCBU010000145.1 GCA_021839095.1 Pseudomonadota bacterium
CGGGGTTGCCGAGACGACCCATGGAGATTTTCTCATTCAGGTCTTTGAGGGACTGCGGGTCGCTCCAGACCGACTGATTGATGGGTGTCTGGATGGCACCGGGGGCAATGGCCACGACCCGGATACCCTTATCCGCCGTTTCCTGGGCGAGGGTCTTGGTGAACATGGACAGACCTGCCTTGGCGCTGGTATAGGCGCTGTAGCCTTCCCAGGGAATAAACTCATGCACGGAGGTGATATTGATGATCACCCCGCGTTTGGCCTTCTCCATGCGCGGGATGGCGGCACGGGCGCAGTAGTAGGGACCCATGAGATCGACGGCGAGGACCTTTTCCCATACCTGAGGATCATCATCGCCGACGCTGGCGCGCGGACCATCCATGCCGGCATTGTTGACGAGAATGTCCAGGCCGCCGAAGGCGGATTCGATCTCCTGCAGCAGTTTCTCCACGGCCGCAGGATCAGCCACATCGGCCTGAAAAGCCTGAGCCTTGCCGCCCCGTTTCTGGATGGCCGCGACCACCGCCTCGGCTTCGTCCAGACCTTTCCGGTAATGGACGGCCACCTGTGCCCCGGCCGTGGCCAGCGTCTCGGCAATGGCGCGTCCGAGGCCGCCACTTCCACCCGTGACCAGCGCTCGCCGGCCCTGCAAGTCCAGACTGATCATGCGCCACCTCCGACAATATCGATATGAAAATCCTCGCCCTGCCAGTCGCCGCTGTCGCGCCAGAGGATGGTGAACTGTACGCTGTTCCCGACCGGCAATTTCTGTACCGGCAGGGTGACGACATGGCCGAGACCCCAGTCTTCCGACTCGGTATCCTGTATCGCCTGCCAGCCGTTGCTGCCCCAGTGTGCGGTGAAAGGCGCCTGCAACAACACCCGCAGTTCCTGTCCTGCGGGCAGTTGACGCGGCCGCTGGCGCAGGCGCCAGATCCGGTAGCCGATCTTCGGGGCTTTGCCCTGATAACGCTTCCAGGTCTGCGCCGGGCGATCCACGGGGCGGCCCTGCGCAGCGCTGTGGCACAGCTTGATGAACTCGCCATGGGCCCAGACCAGGGGCATGGCGGAGCCGCTGGGGTGGCCGGGGAACAGACCCTTCTCCGGTATGGGGTCGGACTCCCAGATCTGTTCCGGCAGTAGCCCACCGTTGCCTGTCATGGCCGCCATGGCGTTGATGTAGGGCAGGGCGTCTTCGCCGGCGGCGAGGGCGTAATGGCCCCGTTCCCCTACCAGCAAAGGCCAGCCACGACCGATGCCGGTACCGTCAAAGGGGCTGCCATCGGCATGTTCCCCGTAACCGTCGCCGTTGTAGCGGTGCCAGACCGGGCCGCAGGGGGTGTCCGTCCGGAGCAGTCCATCCATGACCTTGACCGAGGCGGTGACGTGCGGATCGTCCGCGCTGCGCAGGCCGTAACGCACCAGTTGCAGGAAGTCGTTGGCGACCTGTTCGCCAGCGGACAAGTGCGGATCATGAGCACGGTTCTTGATCAGTACCCACTCCTTCTGCGCGCCATCCTGCACCAGGATATCCTCCGGGATGATGCGGACGTAATGACCGGGTACCTGAAAGCGTTTGGCAAGGTCGGTATCGCGCGCAAAGGTCCATTCCTCCAGTCGTGCATTCCAGTAATCGGCCAGCATCAGGGCACAGTCACCGGCCTTGCCGCCAAGGAAGCCGGCACCCTCCACCAGTGCGGCGATGGCCACTGCGAGGGTGAAAAGATTGACGCCGCCATCTTCCTCCCAGCGGTCCTGCCCGGTCACCGGCCCCTCGTGGATGATAAAGCGCAAGGCTCGGGTGATCATGTCGGTGGCGGCTACGTTCTCCAGCATCTGCGCCTCGCGCAATGCCGAGGCAAGGAGCACCGGGAATCCCGTTTCATCGAGCTGCACCCCCTGCCAGAAAGGTTTACCGCCCAGCCACTGATTCTGTAACCAGTGCCCGTCGGCCTGTTGGGTGCTGATGAGATAGGTCAGTACGTGTCGCGCTTCGGTGGTGGCCCCGAGGGCGAGCAGTGCCCCTGCGCTCTCCACCAGATCCCGGGACCAGACCAGATGATAGCCGCCGCGACTGTCGCTGGACTCGCCCCAGGGCACCGAGAGACTGGCCACCATCGCGCCGGGGAAGGTACGGTCCTCATGTACCTTGAGAATGGTGGTGGAGCGAGCGTACAGGGTTTTAGCCGCCGCCGGCAGTTTGCTGACGCAGTGGTGCTGGGTGGGATGGCGTTGGTGCCAGGCATTCCAGCCGGCGCTGTAATCCGCCGCGCGGCTCTGAAAGCCCTCGGCCAGGGAGGACCAGGCGTTGGTGGCGGCGGCTTCCTTGCTCGTGCCAAGACCCAGGGCCAGCGTGCCTTGCTGTGGCAGACGACCCGCCAGGGCCACCTCACCTGGTCCGGCCTCCTGATATGCCCACTGCATCCGTCCGTTCTGATGAAAATCCTGCCAGAGATCACTGGCACCCACTTCGCCCACCGTGCAGCGTTCCAGTGCCGGATAGCCGTCGGCATTGCGGCAGGTGAGTGCCAGGCCAAAAGGTCCCTGTTCTGCCCAGAGTACTGGCCGGCCTTCCCAATCACCCACCCACGCGTAGTTGTTTTCGGCATCCTCACCGAGACGTGCGGAGCAGAGCAGATAGGGCCGCAGTGCGGCATCGCCCTCCAGATGGAAGTCGAGCAGGAGCACGTCACGTTCCGGGTCTGCGCAGATTTTCAGGGTGAAGTCGAAGCGGTCGTGATGATGGTGGATGATGGGCAGAGGAACGAGGGGGTCCTCCATCTCCACTTGGGATTCTGGCAGGGCCTTCAGTTCCTGCCAGAAGCCCTGATCATCGGCAACGATGAAGCCGAGGTCGCGAGTCTGAGGGATGTCGATACGCGGGTAAAAGACTTCGGTGACAATCCCCTTGCCCGTGGTAAACCAGATTTTTCCGCTGCCCAGCGCCGTGCCCACGCAGGATTTCCGGGCAGTGGACCAGACGGGGTGGCGCCAGGCCGCAGCGGGCGCTTTGCTTGGGTTATCCACTCAGAAAAGGCTCTTGATGGTGTTCATCAGTCTGTCGCCGATATCCGTTCCCGCGCCGCTTGTCGTTGACGCCGTGGGCGCGGCAACGGGCGGATATCCTGCGAGATAATCACTGACGCCGATGACATTGCTGCCACCGCTGATGGTCGGGCCGGTCACCGAGGGCGGCCGGAAGAATCCGGTAGCCGGGCTGCCCGCCATGGCCGTCCGCATATAGTGAATCCAGATCGGCAACGCCTCCCGCGCACCCGCAGCCCAGCGGCCCATGGTGCGGTTGTCGTCGTAGCCCACCCAGACGCTGGTAGTGATGCGTGGGCTAAACCCGTTGAACCAGGCGTTGTTTTCGTGGTTGGTCGTGCCGGTTTTGCCGGCAATGTCATTGCGCCCGAGACTCTGGGCGGCGACACCGGTCCCGATTTTGATCACTTGCTGCATCATTTCGGTCAACAGGTAGGCCACCCCGGGAGGTATGGCCGTCTGCTGGGGGGGCGGAGTATAGCCCATGGGGCAGTTGAGCAGGGAGATCTGTGTGCCACGACTGTTGACGATTTTGGTGATGAGATAGGGCTTGGGTAAAAAACCGCCACTGGAGAAGACCGCATAGGCGCGAGCGAGCTGCAGGGGGCTATAGTCCCCCGCGCCCAGCACCATGGACGGCACCTGAGGCACCTGCTTTGCCGGAAAACCAAAGCGTTGCACATACTGCGCCGCGTAGGGAATGCCGATATCCATCAGGATGCGCACACTGGGCACGTTGTGGGAGTAAGCCAGGTTCGACCATACCGGGATGGGCGTATTGGAGAACTGGTTGCTGTAGTTGGTCGGTACATAGACCTGGCCGGTGGGTAGGGTGATGGACAGGGGGGTGTCCGGAATCGGGGTCTGGGGCGTCATGTAGGTGTTCTTGCCCGAAGCTAGCAGTGCCGGCGCATCCATGGCTGCGGCGTAGACGAACGGCTTGAAGCCCGATCCGGGTTGCCGGTAGGCAAACACGGCGCGATCGAAATGGCTGAGTTCATAGCTGAAGCCGCCCACCAGGGCGTGGATGGCGCCGGTGCGACTGTCCAGACTGACCAGGGCGCCCTGTACCTGGGGAATTTGTGAAAGCTGCCAGCCCGCGTTCTTCCCGGCCGAGGACCAGACATTGGCTCCCCATTCCTGGCCAGCCCCCGCCGTGACAGCGTTGACATAGGGGCGCAGCCAGATCAGGTCGCCGCTGTGCAGCACCGCGTTTACCGTACGCGGCATGGGTGCGCCCACACGGGGGCGTGCCCAGTTGACGTCGCGCAGGGTCAGCGTGACAGTTTTTGTGCCTTCCAGAGAAACCGTGGCGCTTTTGGCGTCGGCGCCGACCACGACGCCCCATTTGAGGTTGGCCGGGTCATGTGGTGGCAATATGTCAGGCCGCTTGCCTGTGAGAGCCGCCTGCAGTGCAGCCCCGCCGAGACGTGCGATGGGGCCGCGGTAGCTTTTGGGGTCCATGCTGGAGAGCCCCATATCGTAGTTTTCCAGGCCCACGGCAATCGCCTCATTCGCCGCTTCCTGATCTTGCGGCACGAT
>JAKCBU010000146.1 GCA_021839095.1 Pseudomonadota bacterium
CAGGGTCGCCGCACGGGCGATGAACGCAGCCCCCATGCCTGTCTTGAAAGAATGGAGTAAGAACTGAGTCATGGCTACCGTAACTATTACGCCCAAAGCCAGTAGCGCAGGTTGACGTTCAGGGTCTAAACCAAATGCAACCCCAATACCGAGCGTCATGAGAGTCGCGCTGGTGAGCACAACACCCCATTGCCAAAATGAGGCCACGGGTTGAGCGAGACGCACGGCTGGCGCACGGATAATATCCACGCCGCTCCCCGAAGACAAAAAGGCGTGGGCCTTGTATAGAGAGTGGGCTACCAAGTGAAGCATGGCCAGGCTGTATATTCCAAGGCCACATTCCAGCAGCATGAAACCCATCTGGGCGGTGGTCGTCCAGGCCAAAAATACCTTGATACTGGTTTGAGTCGGCATGACCAGCCCGGCGGCGGCGATCGTGACCAGCCCAATGATGGCCAGGACGTCAGAGGCGGTAACAGCCTGGGACATGATCGGACTCATGCGGATGATCAGAAAGGCCCCGCCATTGACAATCCCTGCATGCAAGAGGGCCGATACGGGGGTTGGGGCTTCCATGACCTGGATCAGCCAGCCTTGCAGAGGAAACTGGGCAGATTGAAGGGCGGCAGCCAGCACAAGCAGTCCGCTCGCCCATTGAAGGGTGACTGGAAGCGGTCCGGTCATGGTGGCCATGGCATGGAAAATTGTCTCAAAATCCATGCTGTGCAGGGTAGAGCCGATGAGCAATACGGCTATCAACAGGCTCACTTCGCCAACCCGGCTGGTAATGAACTTTTTCCGCGCCGCGAGCACGGCACCTGCCCGCTCCGGGTAGAACACCAGCAGCCGATGCAGGCAAACGCTGGTGGCAGTCCATGCCAGTACGAACATCAGCATATTGCCGGAAATGATTAAGGTCAGGATGGATGCAAGGGTAAGATTCAGCCAGGTATAAAATCGCCCTTGATATTTGTCGCCCTGGAGATAATTGCGCGCGTAGCGCGCAACCACAAATCCGACGAAAGAAACGAGCGTGAGCATTATCACCGTGACTGCATTGATATAAACACTCAAAGCCAACGCCCCCACATTCCCGGGCAAAGTAAAGGAGAATGCGGTGACCGTTAGGGCGCTTCCAACGATCGCATACAACAGCGCGGCAAGGGCCGCGCTGATAAAAGATACTCCTGCGGCACCGTTACTTAGGCGCACCATCAGTGGGGCCCGTTCGCCAGGTAGAATGCTCCCCAAAAGCCCCATCGCCCAAAGTAACAATGGCACGGCAGAGAGCAATGATAGAATGATGAAATTCAGGTTTGATGGCATGGCATCCTCTCAAGAAGGCACAGATCATGGGGTTGCCGCGGCAACCCCGACTTTATTGGGTCAATCCTCCATATCCCGGTGGGTTCCAACGTGGCCGACACGGATCCATGCTAAATAGCGGCGTGCCACATGGATGCTGAGATAAGACGGCTCTTGATCGTGGTGATAACGTACACAGACGTAATGCCCGGCAGCCCGGGCATGGGCGCCGCTGAATCCTTCATGGGACGGTGTTCCCTTTGAGAAACGGTCATTAATGGCCTGTGCCAGCTCGAAAACCTCGAACCGCGAACCTTCTTCGAATCTTTCCAACCGTTTGAAAAACGACATAAAACCTCCCATTCTCCATTCAAGACCGGATCGTCCGGACGTTTGCTATGAGACCTCATAGCTCGTCCCCTATGTCGCCCGGAGAGGAAGTGTCTCCGTTGGGTCCGTCGACGTGTACAGGGGGCGATGACTGGGATGCAGTGTGGGGGATGGGTTTGATTAATAAAAGTTAAACATATTTACTATTGTATTTAATTAAAGTTAAACCTAATGGGGCGCCCATTGGCGAGCATTCCCAAGCACGCGATGTACCGGGATATGTGACGCGCGCGTCGCGTTTATTGATACGCACCCACTGCGCTCAATGGTAAACAGACGTAGAGGAAATTCAGGCTGCGCCACACTCGGGAGTGCCTGCCGGAGTTTTAGTCCCGACTGAGGGATAGGTGTCCCCGAGAATGCGGGGAGCGTGTCCCCTCCCTGAGGGTAAATATTCAGGCGGGTCGCCGGGAACACGGGGCGGCTTTTTTCAGGTACTTCAGCCAGTCAAAAATACTCACTAATTGCCCAGACCGAGATTCATATAACATGCTGTTTTTTATGGCGCGCCCGACAGGAATCGAACCTGTAACCTACGGCTTAGAAGGCCGTTGCTCTATCCGATTGAGCTACAGGCGCAGGGTCAGTGTACAGTCTGTACACCGAACCGCATTGTAGAGGAGGGGCGGCGGTCAGGGAAGCGCCATACGCCGACAGGCGGTGCTCATGGGTGGCCCCGGTCCTTTCAGCTGCCGCGATCAACGTGTATCTTGGAGATTTCGACAATCCGGAGCAGGGCATGGACAAGCGATTTACCCTGGAGAGCGGTTTTCCGCCGCAAGGCGACCAGCCCGAGGCCATTCGCCAGCTGGTGAGCGGGTTGGCGTCCGGTGAGTCTTTTCAAACTTTGTTGGGGGTGACGGGTTCGGGCAAGACCTTCACCATGGCCAACGTCATTGCCGCGACCCACCGGCCCGCGATCATCATGGCGCCCAACAAGACCCTGGCGGCGCAGCTCTACGCGGAGATGCGCGCGTTTTTTCCCCACAACGCCGTGGAGTATTTTGTCAGTTATTATGACTATTACCAGCCGGAAGCTTACGTCCCCTCGTCCGATACCTTCATTGAAAAAGATGCCTCCATCAATGATCACATCGAGCAGATGCGTCTTTCCGCCACCAAGGCCCTGCTGGAGCGGCCCGACGTGATCATCGTTGCTACGGTTTCCGCCATATACGGCCTCGGCGATCCGGCCGCCTATCATGACATGATTTTGCACCTCCGCGAGTCTGGCAGCATGGATCAGCGTGCCATCCTCAAGCGCCTTGCGGAGATGCAGTACAGTCGCAATCCTTTGGAACTCAAGCGTGGCACTTTCCGGGTCAACGGCGATGTCATCGATATCTGGCCCGCGGAAAGTGAAGAGGAGGCGGTCCGGGTGGAACTCTTCGGGGATGAGTTAGAGCGTATCTCTCTCTTCGATCCCCTCACGGGTAAGACTATTACCCGCCTGGCCCGCTACACCATCTACCCCAAAAGCCACTATGTCACTCCACGCGAAACCATTCTCGCCGCGCTTGCATCCATCAAGGAGGAGTTGCGCCAGCGGTTGGAAGCGTTGCGCCATGCCGATAAGCTGGTCGAGGCGCAGAGATTGGAACAGCGTACCCGCTTTGATCTGGAGATGATGGCGGAGTTGGGTTATTGCTCCGGAATCGAAAACTACTCCCGCTATCTCTCGGGGCGAATGCCCGGTCAGGCGCCCCCGACCCTGATGGATTACCTGCCGCGCGATGCCCTGCTTTTCATCGATGAGTCGCATGTTACGATCCCGCAGTTCGGCGGCATGTACAAGGGTGATCGCTCGCGCAAGGAAACACTGGTGGAGTACGGGTTTCGTCTGCCCTCGGCGCTCGACAACCGGCCTTTGATGTTTGACGAGTTTGAGACGCTGATGCCGCAGACCATATTCATCTCCGCGACGCCTGGACCCTACGAGCTGAGTCATTCCGGGCAGGTGGTGGAGCAAGTGGTGCGGCCTACCGGCTTGGTCGATCCGCAGGTGGAGGTTCGACCAGCGAAAGGTCAGGTCGATGATTTGGTTGATGAAATAAATGAGACGATTCGTGCGGGCTGGCGTATTCTGGTAACGACGTTGACGAAACGGATGGCCGAGGATCTGACCGATTACCTGCACGACCTGGGGATCAAATGTCGCTACCTCCATTCCGATATCGAGACGGTGGAGCGGGTGGAGATCATCCGTGACCTGCGGGCGGGTGTGTTTGACGTGCTGATCGGTATCAATCTCTTGCGGGAAGGCTTGGACATGCCGGAGGTGGCGCTGGTCGCCATTCTGGATGCCGACAAAGAGGGATTCTTGCGTTCGGAACGCTCGCTGATCCAGACGGTTGGGCGGGCCGCGCGCAATCTGCATGGACGCGCTATTCTCTATGCCGACACGATCACTAATTCCATGGCGAGAGCCATGGCGGAGACCGATCGCCGTCGCCAAAAACAGGTGCTTTTCAATAAGGAGCACGGTATCGTGCCGCGTGGTGTCGTCAAGCCGGTGTCCGATATGATTGAAGGTGTCTATCGGCGCAATGCCCCGCCAGCCGCGCGGGCAGCGGAAAAGTCTGCCGATTATCGCGTGCCCAGTGATCCGAAGGCGCTCACCAGGCATATCAAAGAGTTGGAAGAGCATATGTATCGCCACGCGCGTAACCTGGAATTTGAACAGGCGGCGGCGCTACGCGACACTATCAAGAAGCTGGAAACACACTTGCTGGAGTTGGATCTGCCTTGACGGCGAGCCAGGTGTCGCCTACCATGAAAACCAACCGGACGGTATGCAGCGTGAAAGAGCGGCGTCATTCCATGCAGATCGGTCCGCGCCGGTTCCTGTGTATTCTCCAGGAGTTGCCAGGATATAGAT
>JAKCBU010000147.1 GCA_021839095.1 Pseudomonadota bacterium
CCGATCTGGATGCAGTTGCGCCAGACGCTCGCGGTATGCCGCCGCCAAGCACCCGACATTCGCCTTGCAAGCATCACGCATGGTGAGCCACTGCCGCTGTTCGGCAATGAGCATTTGACGCTCGTTGCTATCCTTTTTAGTGGCGGCCAAGGCGTGGTGATAGGCCTCGGCAAGTTCCGTGTCCAGGGCGCGGAGTTCCTGGTTGGCGCAGATGGCTCCTTCCGTGGGCGTGGCCGCCCGGCTGCATTGGGCGGCGGGCAGGCCGGCCTGCGCCACGGCGGGCGAGGCCAAAGGCGCGGTGGACAGGATCAGCAACGCCCCAAAACGGGATGGGGTGTTCAGGAACAGGGTGCTTAAGTACATGGATACGCTCCTTCTGTCAGGTGAAAACAACATCCTGCGTAACTTATGGATTCGGCTTCTCACTGCCAGAACAACCCCGGCGAGATGTTATCCGGCACTTGCGGCAAGGGAAGGGCGCAGTGCTGCTGGATGATTTTATCTTTGGCGGCCTTGCAATTCAGGTTATAGGCCTGGATAGGCAGGGGGAGCTTTGCAGCCGCCTGGCAGCGGGCCTGATCCTTGCCCGGACAGTCTTGGTTGAAACCCAGAACATCCGCCGCCGCCCAGGCGTGGATGGCGGATAAATTCTGGCTCAGCGCGGCGGGGTCACGGACAAAAAGCGCAATCCTGGCGTCTTTCCCGGGCTCCCATCGGGTTTTGCCTGACGGCAGCGCCAGATAAAGCCCGTCCACGAAGCCGAGGAGTTGCACCGCGCCCTGGCGATCGACCACGGCCAGCGACTGCACCTGCGCATTGTGGGGCTGGAAACCCCAGACCAGGACGTTGCCGTTGGGTAATGCCATCTGGGGCAGAGGGTAGAGATCCATGCCCTGTTCCAGGCGTTGCAGCAGGGAGACCGTCCGTTGCCCATCCTGGAACTGCATCCCCCCGGCGAATCTCTTCAGGGCCGCCTCGTCCAGAGGGGGGCGCAGGCGATCTTCGATACGATGCAAGGTCCCCGCCCAATTCCTCATGACCTTGAGAACGCAGTCTCCGTTGCTGCCGCAGCCTTGGAGTTCCTTCTCGTAGGCCTTGTGGCTTTCGAGCAACGCCTTGCATTGGGGGGTGCCTGTGCCGGCCGCACGCAAATCGCGGACGTAGTCGACGCCTACGGTAGAATCCAAGAGCAGGAGATTATCGGTCCATACCCTGGGTTTGTAGTGGCAAATAGCGCTCTGAAGAGGAGTTAACGAGGTGTTATGGCAACTAGAAACGAATCCATCCGGAGTGTTTGCAGCGATGGCCGGGCAGTTGAAAGGGGTGTCTGCTGCGCTGGCGCTCCAACTGAAGGTTATGGCTACGCAAGCTGCGGTGCCGAGAATGATTTTTCGTATCATGTTGCATCTCCTGAACGGCAGTAGAGGTAAAAACTCACGCCCAACGTGGTCGTCGCTGGGTTTCCCACCATACGGAACGATGGAAGGCGACAGGCGTTTTCTTCGGGGCACAGGGATCCCCCTGTTTGGGCAGGGATCGATCCGTGATGGCATCGCGCAACATCTGGGCGCGTGCCTGAAAACGGGCTTGATATTGGGCATATTTCCCGGTGCCAAGGGCCTCGAACTCCGCCGCGGCCCCCTCCCAGTCCGCCCGGTAGTAATGCCGGGCGACGCTGGGGATATAGGAATGGTATCTCATGTCGGTGAGGGTGGTCTGCGCGGCGCTGGGTAAAGCCCAGAAATTCATTTTTGGGTTGGCCTTCTTGTTGAAAAGTGCCGCTGCGTCTTCGGCATAACCGTGTTTGACCGCCGAGGAAATGAAATCGGCTTCTGCCTTTTTCAAGTGCGGATAGCTCTTATCATTTTTGATGTAATAATCGTTGAGTGCCTCCACTGCCTTTTCCTTTTTTAAGCCAATGTATGGCTTTACCTTGGATAGTATATTTTCTATGTCTACACTACCTGGATTACCATGTTTCTTCTCCTCTATCTCCATGTAGCGCCTTAGCTTGTCGATGGTTTGCTGCCCGAGATCCACGCCTTCCCCCACCGTGACACCGCTGGCCGCCATGGCTTTTTGCGTGAGATCGCCGGTTTTTCTATTCTTTTGATATCGTGGTCCCAGATTTTTGCCGGTTTTGACATTGGCCTTGAATGCTCCCGGCACATAGAAGTCGAGCATGGCGCCTTCGCTCTTTTTTATAAAATCGTAGTCCACCCGGTCGGTCGGCGAACATACCGAGGTTGTTTCCCCGGGTTGGGTCTGGGGTGGCGCAGGTTTTGGCGCCGGAGCCCGCTTTTGGTAAATGGGACTGTCATCTCGTGTATGGCAAACTTGACTCTGCAGAAATGCGAGGCGGTTTTCATAGGCGACTTTGATGCAGGCGGCGTCGGCGCCACAGGCATTTCTCTTCCGAAGCCATTCTTTTTGGCCGGTTCGCGTCTCGGCGACCAGATGGGTGTAGTGCCCGGTGTCGGAGAAGACCTTGATGAATTTATGGTAAACAATCGTCAGGTCACGGTCCAAAAGGAGGAGCTTCTTGTCTCCGCAAATGGTCCGCTCGGCAGACGTGGATGCCCGGCTGCAATCCATCGCGTCGGCGTCACCAGCAGCACCAGCCAACATGGCACCCACGGCCAGCGTCAGGATGTTTAAGGGAGAGACGACTGGAGATTGGCGTCGCAGCATTTCGGCTCCTGATACAATATGGTGGCATTTCATTGATCGTGGGCGATATTCCATTTAGTGCGCACAAAATTCGGGATCTGGTGGCGGTGTATAGTCGCCAATGTCGGGGCCCGGTGTGGGTGCTGGGGACGGCAGGTTCTCCGTCGACCCGGGGTTGTTGCTGTTTCCAGCCTGCCCCTGCGCTATACTCCGCCTGCTCGGCAATCCCTCTGCCAGCACCGGGCTCTGCATGCGCATTACCGCTTCAGCCTGCAGAGGGATACCCCAGCGGGTTTGACCATCCGCGCCCACTACCGGGCTCAGGCGGACACCGAAGAAGGTGGGTAGTCCGATGTTATTCAAGCGGTTATCCAACCGGTAAAGTCCCCTGCCCAGTTGATCGATGAAGGGCACGATCAGGGGCTGGACGATGCTGATCTGTACCTTGAGCAGGGTTGCGTCCTGTACGGACAACTCGCTGGCGGCGCCGACACTGGTTGGGCGGTAACCCAGATGATCTACGGGTATGGCTCTGACCCAAGTGCCGGAGGCATCACGGGTCTGTTCGGCAAAATCGTCAAAGGCCTCGCGGGTAGGATTCAATATCCGGATCGATGCTTGTCCTGCAGCAACTTTGGCGATGACGTAACCTTGGGTGAGGGCTTGGAGATTCTGACCGTGGGTGTAGAGGGGCGTCAGACCGCGGGCGAGGGCATCGCGCATGGCGGTGGCGCTGGCACTATGCAGGGTGCCGGCCCGCACTGCCTCCTGAGTGGCGACTTCGAGTTGAGCGCGGGCCTGGTAGAGCAGGGCCCCTTGAAAAGTTCCAAGCAACGCCAACAGCAGCGCGGGTGTTGCGATGGCGAATTCAACGGCGCTGGCGCCCTGTTCCCGACTGAAAGCAAAGCCTTCTCGGGTCAGGTGCGAGATTTTCGCCGGTGACATCGGATTGCACATGGATCCGGACGGCATCCAGAGGCGCAGCGTGTTTCGGAGCTTACACCTCATGATGTATCTCCTCCCGCCCGCGCAAAGTATCTTCGGTCCGGAAGATGGACAAATCTACCGGTAGGCCACGCTCACGCATGGCCTCATAAAATTCCGGTACCGCACCGGTTGCCCGAAAGACACCCCGCACCTTGCCTTCGGCATCATAACCCTGCTGCTTATAGGCGAATAGCTCCTGCAACTGGAGGGTGCCGCTCTCGATGCCGGTTACCTCGCAGACGCTGGTCACCTTGCGCGAGCCGCAGGAAAAGCGCGTGATCTGAACGATGATGTCTACTGCTGAGGCGATCTGCTCCCGAATGGCGATAAGGGGGATGTCCATTCCCGCCATCAGCACCATGACTTCCAGACGGGACAGCATGTCCCGCGCCGTGTTGGCGTGAGCAGTGGTGAGGGAGCCGTCATGGCCGGTATTCATGGCCTGCAGCATATCCAGCGCTTCGCCGCCGCGACATTCGCCCACTACAATACGGTCAGGGCGCATACGCAGGGCGTTGCGCACCAGTTCGCGGATGGAAATCCGGCCTTTTCCCTCCATGTTGGCCGGGCGCGCCTCCAGCGAGACCAGATTGGGCTGGTATAGGCGCAGTTCCGCCGCATCCTCAATGGTCACAATGCGTTCATGGTCGGGAATATAGTTGGAAAGTACATTGAGCAGGGTGGTTTTGCCGGAGCCGGTACCCCCGGAGATGATGATGTTTTTGCGTTGCTGCACGCAGACCTGGATGAAATGTGCCATGCGCGCCGCAATGGAGTCGTAAGCTATCAAATCTTCCATTTGTAGCCGCTTTTTGGAAAATTTACGGATAGTGATGCACGCGCCTTTCAACGATAGCGGCGGAATGACGGCATTAACGCGGGAACCATCGGGC